>DAIMZF010000146.1:0-8448 GCA_036734085.1 Aggregatilineales bacterium | reverse complement strand
TTATAATCACTGTAGAAAGGGATGTATAAGAATGACAATTATGCATGTGGTTTCGGCAATCATTCGGCGCGAAGACCAGATTTTAATGGTACAACAGCCTGATGTAGACGGACTTTACTGGTTTATTCCGGGTGGAGTGGTTGAACAGGGTGAGCTTATCCATGAAGCACTCCAACGGGAGGTCATGGAAGAAACGGGGTTGACCATCACTGATGAGGCACATTTAGCTTACATCACACAGGTTGACGCCATCTATCAATCCCGGCAGGTTGTGGCATTTGTACTAGAAATCTCAGCGTATCAAGGCGATTTAAACCCGAACGATCCGGATAATCTCACGCATGATGTTGCATTTGTTTCCATAACGGAGGCTATAAATCGACTGAACCGTGTTATTTGGGCGTCGATGCGTGATCCATTACAAGCTTATCTGCGCGGAGAAATCAGCAGGGGCAGTGTGTGGCAATACCGACAACATGCTTTCCGTGACTTTGAACTTGTGAATAAAATGAAATAAGACGGGACTTAATCTGACAAGATAGATTAGGTTGGATGACTCTCAAAATGTCATCATCCAACCTGCCAGAAACACAGCAATAATCTGCGAAGCACTCACACCACAGGCATTAGTGAAGCCAGCAGTAATTAACCGCCCGTCATACGGAGCGCCTTCTCTGCAAGTTGTTGCATCTTCTCGCGGAGTTCCGCAGGCTGATGAATTGTTACCGGAAAATCGAACCGCAAGAGAACATGAGCAATCCAATCCAGTTCATACGCCTCACACCACCAGATGATTCCGGCTTCTGTCTCCTCAAGGGTTCCCGCTGTTGGAGAAAGAACCTGGCGCACTTGCTCCATCTTTCCCTCCATGGAGCAGTCATTCCAACCGAATACCCCTTCGAATCGCCGCGAGCATGGAATGACAATCACGCAGGAACCGTTTTTTATCTCGTTACGTGGCGAGAGTGTCGATGAGGTATCGGCACTGTGGCAAAAGCTCTCAGCAGGTGCAACCGTCATTGAGCCAATCGCCCAGTCCTCATGGGCGCAGTTGTTCGGGATGCTGACCGACCGCTTCGGTGTCACCTGGGTCATAGACGTTGTAAATCCATATAACGGCTAAACTTTTCTAAGGACTGGCGGAAGAAAATGTCCGGCATTAATTCGCGCCAGTCCTACATTTTGTAGGCACATCAAGATGTGGAATCGCCCCATTTTAGTAGAGTATGTGAGCGTCTCAAGCGGCACGTGATGGGGGCATCATATCCCAGCGCGCAATGGCGGCTCCTCCCTCCGCCTGTGCGATACATCAGTGAATAATCATCTGTATCATGGCGACCACTCACTCAAAAGCCTATTCGGATTCAGACGGTACGGGTGTTTTTGCGCTGGCATATGCGGACGCTACCGCCTCATCATCAAGCCCCAAACTCCAGATTAAGCCGCTACGCAGGGCGGACTGAAGCATCAAGGCCACCTGATGCGGTTCGTAAGACTGGTCGTTATCCAGCCACCACTTGATGACGCCTAGCTCCGCGCCAGCCATCATATACGCCAGAAAATCATACGGTATGCGCGGCTCGTGCCCCGCCGGAACAAGCATTGGCAACCAGGCTTTCATCTCTCCTGCCAGATAATCTTTAACCCGCGACGTAAACGCCGGACTGCCGTTTTCGCTGACCATCACACGGTAGAAATCGGCGTATTCGGCCACATGCCGGAAGTCTTCAACGTAGTACGCGGCTTCATCTCCGTCCAGATACGCGCTCGGGTCGATGGTGAGGCTATGTTTCGCAATCTCTTTGTACATATCGCGCATGGTCTCGAATAGCAATTCCTCCTTATCTTTAAAATGCAGATAAAAAGTTGTGCGGGCGACATTGGCCGTGTCGGTGATGTCCTGAATCGTGATTTGATCGTAGCTTTTTTCCTGCACTAATTGCATCAGGGCATCGCGCAATAGGGCGCGGGTACGCTGGATGCGTCGGTCAACTTTGGTCGATGAGTGGGTCATAGGGACGCTCCTTAAATAATAGACACTTGTTCAGTATATAACGCAACAGAGTTTTTACTTGTTGACAACATTCGCCGTCTGAATACGATAAGTTATGAAACACAGTGTACATAAAAATTCAAAATGTCGTCAAATGAGAGGCAAAGCACGATGAAAGACATGCACACCCTACCGGGACCGCCGCCAGTGAAGACTATCATCCAAGCCATTCGGATGCTCAAAGAAATCAATTCGCGCTCGCTGGATTTGATCAACGGATGGATTGCTGAATACGGGCGTAACATCAAACTGGAGATTCTTGGCGAGACGCAACTCCTCATCACCGAGCCAGAGATGATGCGCGAAGTGCTGGTCACAAAGGCTAATAAGTTCGTTAAGCCGCGTGACTACACCAGCAAGGAGCGCGGCCTGGCGCGGTTTTTGGGCAATGGCCTTGTGACCAGTGACGGCGAATTCTGGAAGCGCCAGCACAAGCTGGTTCAGCCCGCTTTGCATGTCAAGCGGATACAGGCTTACGCCGATGTCATGGGACAATTCACTGAAGAAGCCATCGCCACATGGGACGACGGGGCACATCTGGACATCGCCCACGAGATGATGCGGCTCACCCTCCGCATTGTAGCGCAGACGTTGTTCAGCACCAGCGTGGATGCGGACGTTGACGCCTTTGATAAAGCGATGAAAGCCGCCAACAACATCGCTGGTCAGTATTCGATCTTACCCACATGGATACCAACCCCTGCCGAATTATCTGCACGCAAAGCACTACAAGGGTTGGATAACGTCGTCTACGCGCTCATCGCAGATTGGCGGCAACGCGGCGAAGACTCCGGCGATTTACTTTCCATGCTGATGCTGGCGCGTGACGATGAGAACGTCGGTATGACCGATAAGCAAATCCGTGATGAGGCGGTGACACTGTTTTCCGCCGGGCACGATACGACCGCCAATGCGCTTAGCTGGACGTTCAAGCTATTGTCGGAAAATCCCGAGGCGGCGGCGAAACTGCACGCGGAACTGGACGCCGTGCTGGGCGGTCGGACTCCCACTCTGGCGGATTTGCCGAACCTGCCTTATACCGAGATGGTGATTAAAGAGTCAATGCGCTTGCATCCGCCAGCGGCCAACGCCGGGCGGTTGGCGCTGGAAGATGTGCAAATCGGCGATTATCTGATTAAGAAGGGGACATCAGTCTTGCTGTTCTGGTATGCGACGCATCGCCACGCCGCCCATTGGGAAAATCCGCTAGCCTTCCAACCGGAGCGATTCAGCAAAGCGAACGAGAGTAACATTAATCGCTATGCCTATCTACCATTTGGTGCGGGGCCGCGAGTCTGCGTTGGCAACTTGTTCGCCATGATGGAAGCGCAAATTCTGTTAGCCACCATCGCGCAGAAGTTCAAACTGGAACTAAAACCCGGCCATGAAGTCATAGCGGTCAATCGTGTCGTCACCTTCCCCAAAGGCGGCCTGCCGATGATCGTCCGTGAGCGTGTCCCGCAATACGATGAGCAAGTCGCGGCGCGCGTACCCACCCCATAATGCGGGTGGGTAAACATGCAGGGCAATATGGATGATGCTAGCGATACCGCGTCGGTGGCGATGTCGATGCGGTTTTTATGGCAACGCCCACACTTCGATATAACCCGATTTGCCAAGTGCTAACAGCGTACCATCCGCATTAAAGGCCACATTGCCGCGATTCGGCTCAAATTCCGCTACCTGACGGACTGCGCCTGTCATCAGATTAGCCTGTAGTACATACATCGCGTTCACCCCTTGCACCGCAAAGAGCGCATCTTCAACCGTGCTACCCGGTGCGATGATGACACTATAAATGCCGTCTGGAACTGACCATTCCAGCGTTTGTGGTGTAGTGCTGATGCGTGTTACTGCATCCCGGTTGATAAGTGACCCTACGTCGTTGGTGGTGATGTCTTCATAAACAGCCAGCATGTCGTGGGTATCGATAACGGATTCTTCGCATAGAAAGTCGTCTGCTATCTCCTGAACACAGCGCGGTTGTAATATCATCGAGCTATCTGGCATGAACGCGCCTTGTGTGCTAAATATATTGTCGGTCATCAATGCCCCTAAACCGATTGTTCCATCCTCATCAAAGGCCTGTACATAAGCATCTTCTCGCGCACAAGCGGCATCTTCCGGCCAACAGACTGTATATAGCGTCATCCAGCGTGTGCCTGCTTCAGTCTGGACGACACCATACTGTGTAGAAATGTAGTAAAAAAGCTCGTTAAAGCGTCCCTGCGACCAGCGAAGCGGCTCTGCCGTCATGTCGTTCAAGTTATAGCTAAATATGTCATCGTAACCAGAGACTCGTGCAAACAGACGGTCACCCGCGAAACCGATTGAGATAAATGGAGAGATAAGCCTATTATCCATTCGTGGGTAACGGGCAAGCTCTTCTCCGGTGCGTGCATCTTCAATAAGCAGGCTAGAATTTTCCGTTAAACGAATGATTCGTTCACCATCGGGTGTTAGAAAATAAGGGACATCGGATAGGGTAAGTTGTTCGGTGCTTTCGCCATCGGCAATAATCCAACGTTGCATAGCGATCGGAAAAATACGAGCGAATAACTGAAAATCACCCTCAGATGGCGATGAACCATCCTCTGGTTGAAGTGCAGACCCAAACCCTAGATTAGAATGGGCGTTTGTGTAACGAGCAAGACGGTCAATCTGTGTGAATGTTGTCGCATCGAATACGCGAAGTTCTCCTGGATAACTACTAATTGCCAGCACACGGTCATTCTGAGTATCCAGCACATGGGATGTGGTATTGTTAAAGACATGCACATCACCTGGAAAAAAATTGAACAGTCGAATACCCTCTGTAGCGGGGATTAGCTGGTATACGGATAACTGAGAAGATGGATGCCGCCTAGCAATGAGCAATGTATCCGACAGAAATTCAATGTGCGAGACATCGTTATTAAACATCTGTTCACTGGCGTGCAATATGGCATCCCCATCATCCGTTTCTACGGGCAAATCTTCGATATGATAGCTCCGTAAATACTGAAGAACTGCCCCGCGCTCAATGGTCATCAGATAGTCACCATCGGGGCTGTATGTCATCGCTCGGATTTCGCGTGTTGCATCCCCTGTGTAAGATAGTAAGGGCGTTTCTTCACCTGTCGTCAGATTACGAGAAACCAATAAACCACTTTCCGGTGAATAAGCCAAATTGCTCCCGTCCGGGTCCAGCCAGAAACTGCTATTTTCTGAGGCAATGTTGAACTGTGTCAGCAGACGGCCTGCATCGATGTCCCACACCATGATTTGCTGTTCGCAAGGTGTAGCCTCATCCGCGCAGAAAATCCCGGCATAGATGCGCCCGTTGTTGGAAAGTTGACCATTTGTGATGAATAATCGCTCCGTGTTTTCAACGCGCACCTGCATCTCTCCGGTGGCAATATCCAGCGCGATAATGCGGTCATTTTCCTCATTCGGTATGCCGATGACATATCCTTCTCCTTGACGGATACTATCAGGATTAAGGAGGGGTGTCCTTTGCTCATTCAAGAGGTCTGGCTCGGCATGAAGGTCTGACAGCGAATGCCGGAATACGCCCCGCGAGCCAAACACGATGAGAGACTCACCATCCGCACTGATGGCAATGGCACTCGCGGAACCCGCGCCCAGTTCATAAAGTAATTCTGGTTCTGGCTCAATTTGCATGATGGGTTCTGTGGTGATTGCCATGTTGAAGTTACTGCCGCGTGGATTCAATGCGACGATGCTGACGCCCACCATAACGAAAACGAGCAGGAGTGCGGCGACGAGGCGCATACTAGGCGACGTGATGCGTGCCGGAAAAAGTGGTTTATGGCCGTTAAGATTGTCGATATATTGCATGGTTTTATCCTCCGCAAGTAATTGCTGATAAAGTGTTTCGGTAAAGCCTTCCGACAATTCATCGCGCAGGCTGTGCATAAACTCATCGTTTTGGTCATTCATAGGTTGTTATCCTCCGGTCTATTGGCCTAACAACGGGAGAGGCGAATCCCATGCGACCCGTAACTTGGCTAAGGTACGCCCCAATATCGTGCTGACGTTGCTCTCGTTCAGGTCGAGCATTACAGCAATGGCGCGGTTGGTCTGCTCTGCGCCATATTTCAGCGCGATAATCTCCTGCTCACGGATGGGTAGCTGGCGTAACAGGGCATACAATCGCGCCGCGTCATCATAAGCCTGTACTTCATGCTCCACAGATTCCAGCGAGGGAATATCGTCCGTCAAGGTGAGGTCAAGCATATGTTGCGCGTGATAATCCGCCGCGACATTCCGCGCAATCTGGAACAACCATGCGCTGAATGTCCCTTTATCCTGTGTATAACGATGACGATAGCGCCACGCCTTTAACCAGGTCTGCGCGGTGAGGTCTTGCGCGATTTGTTTATCTCCGGTGCGATAGCGAAAGAAGTTGTAAACACGGGATACCAATTCCCGGTAGACCGCCTCCCAATCGATGAAACTATTGTCGGATTTCATTCGAATAGGCCTATAGCTTTCTTTGCAGAACGTTCTATAAGTCTATACTGCGGGGATAGGGAAAGTAGCACAAAGTCAATAGAATGGGATGAACGACACACCCTATCGATGCATCGTTCGGCGCTATCTCATACTGTGCGGACACTGCCTCCAATACAGTGTACTTGAGGTCAACACCCTATTTTATTCGTGGCAAATCATAAAAATCAGTGGCCGATGAAAGGCGTGTTTAGGCGCTTTCCTTACGTTACTCCGTCGTCAACGCCACCGGCGCTAAATGGAACATGGTCATCTCAGCATTGTCGAACACGAACATATACGGCGCGAGGTCTTCATCCCCCATGATGGCTTCGGCGGCAGACTGCGCTTGTTCCATGCTTTCCCACCAGACCAAATCTACCCATTGGCCGTCGCTGTTCTTCAGCAGTTGGCGGTCAATATAGCCGGGCATCGTCATCACTTTGGTCTGCATCATGGCGGTTGTCTTCAGCACATCCGCTTCGCTGACTTCCGGCGCGGGCTTGAACAGTACAACTTCCACAACTTTTGCGTTTTGCATGGGTTCTCTCTCCTGTCATCTCGGTTAGATACACCCAGCATATCAACCCGGACTGACAACCTTATGTCAGGAGTGAAACCAGCTTTTTTGCCTCATCGCGGATGAAGTCGCGCAGGTCATCGGGCGTCAAGGCTTCGGCCTTGCTCCCCCAGCCGAACACCCAATGCTTAAGCTCATCCAGATGATGCACACGATAGACCATCACGCCATCGTCTGCTTCTTCCACAAAGCCATAATGCTGATTTTCCCGTACTTGCCGCAGAACAGACTCCGCGAAGCGCACCCGCGCCTCAACCGATGGCGGCGCGGCGGGTGGCTCATCATGTTGCGTACTGAACGTCTCCGCCTGAATGGTTAACTCTTCGATGCGCTCTAATCGAAAAGAACGCACCGCCCCGCGCAGGCGGCAATAGGCCACCACATACCACGCCTTTGTGTTGAACATCAGCCGGAACGGTTCGATAACCCGTTCGGTTGTCTCGGTGCTGTTCCAATTGCGATAAATAATCCGTGCTGGATGTCTGCCGAAGATGGCACTTTGTAATTCCGGCAGATGCGGCATCTTGAGGTCGAAGCGGTTCTGCTCAAAGTAAAACGAGATGGCATCCACCAACGGCATCGCCTGCCTGCGGGTACGTTCTGGCAAAACCGCGCTGATTTTTTCCCGTACAGAGGCCAGCGCCGCCGATTCGTTGCCGGATGACTCCAGCATCTTAATCCCTAAAAAGAGTTGACTGGCCTCATCCGGCGTGAAAATCAACGGTGGCAAAAAGTACCCATCAATCAAGCGGTAGCCTTCCCCCGCCTGGGAGATAATGGGAACGCCCAACTGCATCAGCGCGGCGATGTCGCGGTAGACGGTGCGCTCGCTGATTTCATAATGCGCGGCGATGTCCACCGCACGGACGAGCCGCCGCGCCTGTAGCAGAAGCAAAATTCCAAACAGGCGGTCGATGCGATTCATGGCAAAATCCCACATATCCTGAAAGCCGTCAGTCTACATCAATATCATCAACAGATGCAACGCTCCCAGCCGAAGATAATCAGGTTCAATTTTCCCTCTATCAATAGTTTGCGTTTCTAGGATAAGGAAGTTCTCTAGCTCAATGCGCTGAAAGAAGATGCGCCATTCGTGATGTTTAAGCAGGCGAAAACCGCGCCGCCCATGCCTCCAGCGGAAGGCCTGCCACATTCGCCACATAGCTAATGGCGTGGTACCATCCACACAAAATGAGCATCTCAATAATCTGGTCGGCCTGCCAATGCGCATTTAACTCCTCCCATAGCACATCCGGGATAGCGGCTCGGTAGGACTTGATTTCATCACGGAAGCGGCGCATTTATTACCTTAATTGGGGTT
>DAIMZF010000145.1:0-8519 GCA_036734085.1 Aggregatilineales bacterium | reverse complement strand
CTTGCGGGAGTAACACAGCATCATAGGGGTTACGGAGTGCCAGAAGCACCACATGGGGCACAGACGCACTCAGGGCTGTGAGCGCGGCAGATTGCGCCGGGTTTAGATGGGCGTTTCGCGTCGCCAAAATCAGAACATCGGCATCTTGCAGATTAATAGCACGGATTTCGTCGTCAGTTGGGCGTGGTGGCAAGATGAGCGTTCGCGCATTGGGCAGACGTTCACACAACAAAGCACCTAACTGGCTACCATGTGTCTGTTCTTGCACAAGGCTATCCACACGGGCGACAAACTCTACCAGCACCACACGTTGATGGGGCTGTATGGGCATAAAGTTCGCATGAGCATCTGTGATGGCGTTCAAAGCCGCTTGATGGGTAACGTCATAAGCCGCTATCGTGTTGACCTGTGCCGGGTCGATGATGCTCACCGGAAAACGCGCTTTAAACGTTTGAATACGTGCATTCGCCTGATTAATCAAGTCTTCCGGTATGTCACCGCTTTTTACGGCCTGTAGCAGGGCGTCGTAGGCACGAGCTTGTTTTTCCGGCGTATGCGAGAACAAAATAACATCAATGCCAGCTAACACAGCGCGACGCGCAGACTCATCTACCCCGTAATAGTCATCAATGGCTTTCATTTCCATACAATCGCTGGATACAACGCCATCGAAACGCAGTTCTTCACGCAAAAGGCGACGCACAATTACTTCGGAAAGCGTGGCCGGATGTTCAGCATCGAGCGTCGTAAAGATAGTGTGCGTCGTCATGATGCTGGCGATTTCTGTACGGATGACCGCTCTATAGGGTAGCAAATCTACCTCTAGCAGATGTTCCAATGGCGTATTCAGGCGCGGCAGGGCTAGATGGGTGTCTATGGCAGTATCTCCCAAACCGGGAAAGTGCTTGGCACAAGCCGCAACACCGCGTTCTTGCAGGCCGATGACGGCTTCGCTGGCCATCCGTCCAACATGGTGCGGGTCTGTGCCAAATGAGCGCGTGCCTACGGTGGGATTATCCGCATTGTAGATGAGGTCTACAACAGGCGCGTATGCCCAGTTTATGCCAAGCGAGGCCATCTCCGCACCTAGAACGTTAAAGACTTGCCGTGTGGCAACTTCCCGACCTTCACGAATACTGGAAAGTGCTAATGCACCCGGACTTTCCGAAAAACCATCGCGCAATCGAGCAACTGTGCCGCCCTCCTGGTCAATGGAGATGAGCAACGGAAGTTTAGCCGCATCATGTAGGGATTGTGTGAGCGCGGCAACTTGTGCCGGGCTTTCAATATTCCGCGCAAACAGAATAACCGTCCCTACACGTCCAGCACTCAGCCAATCCAGCAAGTAGTTCGGCGCAGTCAAACCATCAAAGCCCACCGCCATCATCTGACCGACTTTTTCTTCAATTGAAAGCATGTTGGTTATTATCCTCATGTGTGTTTTATGGGGAAGCCAGCCCCATTAAGCGTGCGCGGAATTTATACCTATCCCCACGATACGCGGATTCAACATATTCAATGGGTCGGTCTGTGTCGATGTAAGTCACACGGTCAATGTGTAAGATGGGGACAGACGTTTCAATTTGAAGCATTTGTGCTTCTTCAGGCGTCGGAAGCCGCGCTTCTAGCTCTTGCTCCGCATACGTCAGGCGAACGTGATAGTTTGTCCGCAAAACTTCATAAAGTGACTCATGCGAAAAATCGTGAAGGTCTAAGATGCGATCACAATAATCCGCAATGAGATATGTAGTCTCCAATGCGACAGTTTGCAAATCCGCAAGACGCGCACGCTTAAGCAATACCAGCGAGACACCAATCGGCACATCCAGCCATTGAGCAAGGCGTTCTGTCGCTGGGATAATCCCTTTTTGCAATACGCGGCTACTTGGGCTATGCCCTAGCTGGCTCATCTCTTCGGAAAAGCTGGTGAGGCGGTCAAGCATTTGATGAATAGGCGCATCATTGACAAATGTTCCCTTGCCAACTTGGGTATAGAGTTTGCCTTCAATCACCAGTTCTTTAATGGCTTTGCTGACCGTCAAACGGCTAACGCCAAACTGCTCCGACAACATACGCTCGGACGGAATTTGCGTGTGCGGTTTTAAGTCACCCGTATTGATTTTATATAAAATATATTCTTTTATCTGTTCGTAATATGGCTTAGATGAACCAATTTTTAGCATGATGACGCCTCTATTTCATCAATCGCCACATCAACAAAACGCCAAGAATCAAGACAAGGCCAATTAGACTGCCACAGATGCTGACGATAAACTCTCCACTATCACGAGGTAACAAAAAAGCCGTGCAAGCCCCTGCCGCAAAGATGAAAAAACCAATTTGCAGAAACCCGCGCAGAGCGTCATGTTGTCCCATATTCCACCAATCTACCGCCTGTGTTCAACGGCAGGCAGGCAACATCTTGATTAAAATTATCCGCATAGCCCAGTTTCGGTCGTGCGACATCACAAAAACCCGGTTGATGAAACGGACAGCGGGGATGAAACGCGCACCCGGGCGGGATAGCACTTAAATTTGGGATTTCATCGGAGCGTAATTTCATCGGTTCTTTGCTACGGGTGATGTCAGGGTCGGCTTCCGGCACGGCGGAAAGCAACGCGCGGGTGTAAGGATGCGACGGATTAGCAATCACATCCTGTGTGCGGCCAATTTCCACAATGCGGCCTAAGTACATCACCGCAATGCGCCCTTCCCATGCAAAATACTTCGCAAGCGCCAGGTCATGGGTGATGAGCACAATCGACACATTCAACATATCGCGTAAATTATGGAGCATCTTCAGGATGCCAATACGAATACTTACATCCACCATGCTGACAGCTTCATCAGCAACAATCAAACGTGGGTTAACAGTCAAGGCACGGGCAATGCTCACCCGTTGGCGCTGGCCGCCACTTAGCTGATGCGGATATTTGTTTACGATGTCGCCGGGTGGGGTTAAGTCTACCAATGTCAGCAATTCCCAGATGCGGCGGCGAAGTTCTACCCGGCTTTTGACCAATTTATGCCGCTTAAGCGGATAGCTTAAAATTTGCCCAATGGTATGCGCGGGGTTGAGAGATGCGAACGGGTCTTGATGGACAAGTTGCATCCCGCGTCGCATCTGGGATAACTCTCGACCTTTATAGTCCCGCATTGGGCGGCCGCCATACAATACTTCACCGCTTGAGGGGTCTAGTAAGCTGGAGATAATTTTGCCCGTCGTCGTTTTACCACATCCACTTTCCCCCACTAAACACAAGACTTCCTTCTGGTAAACAGACAGGTTAACATCCTGTAGTACCGGGATTTCCTCATTATTTTTCTCGAAGGAACGATAAATATGACGGAGTTCGATTAAGGGTGGTTGTTGCTGACTCATGTATGGATGACCTCTGCGCGTTGTTTGCGAATTAAGTCGTTGTGGTGGCAAGCGACGATATGCTCCGGCGCGGCCTCTATCTTTTCCGGCACAGTCGTCATGCAAATATCAGTTGCAAAGGCGCAACGCTCATGGAACTTACACCCAGATGGCGGGTCGATTAAATCCGGTGGACTGCCGGGGATACTGTGTAATTCTTCAGCGCCCACACTCAGGCGCGGCGCGGCATTGAGCAAGCTGAGGGTATAAGCATGACGCGGATTGTAAAATACCTGCTTCACCGGCCCCATCTCGACAAATTCACCAGCATACATCGTGGCGATGGTATCCGCGATTTCGGCGGCAACGGCTAAGTCGTGGCTGATGAAGATAATGCTGAAGTTAAGTTGCATCCGCAGTTCTTTAAGCACTTCCAGGATAGAACGCTGAGTCAGGATGTCTACCGCCGTCGTCGGCTCATCCATGATGACCACTTGCGGACGTAAAATAAGACTAAGCGCCAACAAAACACGCTGGCGCATCCCGCCGCTTAACTCGTGCGGGTACGCATTAAAAACGCGCATCGCGTCCAACCGGACTTGCTCGAACAAGCGCAACGCCCGCTTTTTGCTCTCCGCTTTATCCAAACCATGCGCTTGCCCGGTATCATATACCATATCTGAAATACGGATAACGGGATTGAGCGAATTGAGCGCACCTTGAAACACCATCGATACTTCCGACCATAAAAAGCGCCGAAGCTGACGCCGATGCAGACCGAGAATATCAATCTTTTGGCCGGAGCGTGATGTATAAATCATCTCGCCGCTTTCAATGATGGCCGTGCGCGGTAACTGCCGGATAAGTGAAAGATTGAGTGATGATTTGCCGCATCCACTTTCCCCGATGACGGCTAAAGTCTCGCCTTCATGTAAATCAAATGACACCTTGTTAACTGCACGCACACGCCCTCTGTCCGCAAGGTAGGTCATGGTCAGGTCTTTAACGCTCAAGACGACTTTTTTATTTATAGACATAGCATGTTTCTCCGCGTTATAGGCCACGACGTAAGCGCGGGTTGAAGATTTCTTCCAATGACCGCGTAAACAGAATTAGCGATAGTTGGAAGACCGCAATCGCAATAATCGGAGCCATCGCCATCATAATGGCATTTGGGTTATAAAATGCGCCGCGACTTTGTGCATTCCAAATCATGATTCCCCAGTCCGGCTCACGCAGGGGAACCATCCCCAAAATCACCAGACCGACCAACGCATACATCGCCGCACGAATGGCGAAGATAAAGTTGATGGCAATGTAGCTCACCATATTCGGGAAGACTTCGCGCATGATGATATGATACAGCCCTAAATCCAGCGTGATAGCGGCTTCAACATAATCACGTTCCCGCAAACTGAGCACTTGCGCCCGTACCGCCCGCATCAAGGAAGGCCAACTGAGCGATGCCAACAAAACAGCCAGCATAAAATTACTGTTAAACGTCAGGATACTGGCAAGCACCAATAACAACGGAAATTGCGGAATAGTCAGGATAAAGTTAGACAAGGCAGATAAAAGCTGGTCTACCATGCCGCCGAGCAACGCCGCCAAAGAGCCAAACGCTACTGCGACAACGGTCGCCATAATCCCGGCTTGCACAGATGTAATAATCAGCGTGCGCCCACCGTAAACAATATGAGAGAGAATATCGCGGCCTTGCCAATCCAGCCCAAGCGGGAATTCCTGTGAAGGCGGTTGAAACAAAGTCTGTGCGCCGGGTTCGCGTCGGCTCATCTGCGGACGGCCTTCGTATTCCACCACCAAAGGCCCGAATATGGACATAATCGCAAAAAACGAGATACCCAAAAAGCCGATGAATCCGCCCTTATTACGGACTAGGCCGACAGTCATTGCTCGGATAGTGCGTCCTAAAGCGGCCATCATCCGCAGGACATATTCTGCGGTCGTTTCCTCGAAGTTGACTTCTTCCAAAGACTGCCGTGATGTAAACGGGTCTTGGCGGTTAACGTAAACATGAGAAAACACAACGGATGTCGTCAAGAGAATCATCGGTACACCGCCCAAAAAACCGCAGGCGAAACCACTGAGTAAACACACGAAGAAGCCCATAATGCCAGGCCGGATATGGCCGTAACGCACGCCGATATACAACGGGATAAGCCCACACACCGCGCCAATCAGTAAGCCAACCGGAGAAGCGACTGTTTCAAACCCAATCATACTATTGTTCCTCCAGGCTCACACGCGGGTCGAGTAAACCAAGCGCCAAATCCGCAAGAATATTTGACACAATCACACCAATCGTAATGACAAGGAAGATGCCCTGCATTGTCGTATAATCACGCGCACCAACAGCTCGTGCCAACTGCAAGCCCAAGCCGGGATATTCAAAGAAGCGTTCCACAATTACGCTACCACTCAGCACAAAGCCGATGCTGATAGCCAACCGGGTGACAAGCGGCAACATGGCATTACGCCCAACATAGGCGGTGATGATGCGGCGCTCTGACAAGCCGCGTGCCTTCGCCACGTTGATGTAGTCCTCACCCAATACGGAAATCGTGCTACTTTTCATGGAAAGCGTCCACACACCCACAGTCGCCAGCACATAGGTGATAATGGGCAGTAAAGCATGTTTAATCACGCTGGAGATGTATTCAATTGTGAAGCCTGCCTCGATGCCTTGATCAACCCCACCGCGCATTTCGCCCACATTAAACCATTGCAATTGCACCCCTGCCACCAAAATAATCAGGATGGCGTAGACGTAATCCGGGATGCCAGAAAGAATAGACGCTATTGTCGTGATGATGTTATCTAGCAAGCCACCGCGCCAATACGCGATGATAATTCCCATTAAAATACCGATGCTAAAGCTAATTAACAACGCCGACCCCACCGAGATAATCGTCCATGGGAGGAAGCGTAAAATCTGGTCGCGCACAGGTGTTCCGGCAGACGTAATGGATACACCCAAATCTCCGCGAATGAGTTTGCCCAGATAATCCACATATTGCTGAATAACTGGCTCATCCGGGTTGAAGTCGTAGAGTGTCGCCGCCTGGTTGCGGGCTTCCTCGAACGTATAACCCTGTTGCATCAATTGATCAATCCTGATTGAAACAGGGTTGCCAGGCAACAAGCGAACCAAGAAAAATGTGAAGGTCGTCGCCGCCCAGATGGTGATGATGCCCTGAACAATGACCCTAAACGTATATGATTTCGTGAAGTCTTTTCTAGGCTGTTTATTACCACCTATCATTTCATCATCAATTGCGTGACCCGTTGCGATTGCGTCCATCCTACTTGCGACCTCTCCAAGGCATTTTTGCGATTTTATGACAACAGGGCGCACCGATGAGAGTACGCCCTGTTTAAAACTAAAAAACTTATTGTGCCGGGCCAAGCACACCCGTCAGGATGTAGTATTTGATGAAGTGGTCGCGCCCGGTTGGGTTGAGCATAATGGGGTCATCCATGCTCGGCAAGCCACTAATCAAGTTAGTATTAAACGGTTCCGCGCTGAGGATAACATTCAAGGGAATGTAAGGCATGGTTTGGTTGACGATAAGGGCAACTTCGCCCGCACGCTCAACCTGTACCTCTAAATCCACACCGGCGTTCATATTACGGATTAGCGCGTCCAGGTCTACAGTTTCACCGTTATAGGGGTAAGCCGTTAACGGGATAGCCAGACCGGGTTGTGTGGCTGTGTCTAAGTCCGTTACCCAACGTTGAAGCGGGTTATTAAAGTGACGTGACGCAAACGGAGAAGCCGCGCCCCAGCTCCACACGCTCAATTCAAACGTGTTATTGCGGAGGTTTTCCGGCACTTCTTGCCAGGGGATAGCACGCGCACTGATGTCAAAGCCGAATTCGTTCATTTGCGCGATGGCATCTTGCGAAGCACCCGCAAAGTCGGCAAATTCTGCCGGGATAATCCACTCTGCACTGATGGTATTGCCATCTGCATCCGCCCAGATGCCGTTTGCATCACGGCTAAAGCCCGCACTTTCCATCAGGTCTTCAGCACGGGACAGGTCGAATTCATAACGATCAAGCTGGTCGATAACATCCTGGCTTAACAACGTGCCGACGTTACCATCCAGAATACCGGACATGAATTCTGTGCCGATGCCGCCAAGACCGTTGGTCAGGAAGGCGTTTTGATCACGCTCGATAACCAGCGCGACCGCCTGGCGTACTTCTACTATGTCCCATGGGGAAACATTCCAGTTGAAGAGCATCGCCGGCCCATAACCACGCGGGATCGTTACGATCTCCAGCCCGGAAGCCTGGAAGCTCTCGACCACTGCTGGCGGATAAACGTTTGTGGAGTGTGCAATCTCGCCACTGAGAACAAGCGGTGTCGTGGAGTCTGTTTCACCCGCCCAAAGGCGAAGCTCCCCAAACTGTACACTGTCGGAGAAGACACTATTGCCATGCCAGGAAAGCGTCAGGTAGCTGTCGCCTACTGCGCTTAAGTCGTAGGTATACGGGCCACTCGCTACGTATTCTGATGGGCGATATTCGCGCAGTTCCGCTAACAAGGCGCTCCACTCGTCAGAATCACGGGTGGCGTCAGTCTCAAAGAGCGCCAATGCTTGCTCTGCAAAGTCGCCGTAAGTGGCGCGAGCAACAAGCGGCTCACGGAGAATCAGTTGTTCCGCCAGCAAAGAAGGCTCATCAACAAAGTTAAAGCGGACGCTAAAGTCATCTAATTTCTCAACAACATTGATGAAGTCAAATTGGCTCCAGCCAACCAGACGCCCCAGCGCATAGGTCGCAATCACATCGTCTGCGTTCAGGGTGTCGCCATTGCTCCATGTCGCATCGGTGCGGAGTGTTAGCTCATAGGCGCTACCGTCTTCGGAAAAGCCCCAGCTTTCTGCCAAAATACCAACATAGCTGTTATCCGCCCACAGGTAGAAGGCCGGAGCAAGTTCGACCATCTCGCGGTAGACGTTACCAAGATTTGTATTAGGGCCACCATCGGCGTAGGCGTTAAAGTGATGATCCGGCGGCAGACGGTAAGGCCATGTCCCCAACCATACGCCATCGGGGGCGTCATCCTGGGCGGAGACGGTGGCAAACATTGAGCCTACCATCAGCATAAGTACGGTTAAAAGAATACTTA
>DAIMZF010000144.1:0-8557 GCA_036734085.1 Aggregatilineales bacterium | reverse complement strand
CCCGAAGAAACACCCACGCCTGCGGTTGAGGCCGAACAGCCCCTCACACCGCCGGAGCAATCCGCAGAGTTAACGCCTGAACCGCTTGTTGCGGAACCTGCCGTCAACGATGTGTCACAAGTCCTTTCAAGCAACACACCTACAGCACCTGAAGAAACACCCGCGCCTGCGGTTGAGGCTGAACAGCCCCTTACAACACCGGAGCAATCCGCAGAGTTAACGCCTGAGCCACCCGTCACGGAACCTGCCGTCAACGATGTGTCCAAAGTCCTGTCAAGCGACACACCGACAACGCCCGAAGAAACACCCACGCCTGCGGTTGAGGCCGAACAGCCCCTCACACCGCCGGAGCAATCCGCAGAGTTAACGCCTGAACCGCCTGTTGCGGAACCCGCATTGGAAAGCGCCGCGCAAGACGTGGCATCTGACGTGGCCGAAGAATCCGCATCAGAGCAAGCGACAGACATTAAGCCGGAAGATGCTGATAAAGGAAAAGATACTGCAGATAACGCCCAAAAAGCGGCGAATTTGTCCTAGTAGTTAAAATTTATGAACTGCCTCAAAAAAGTTTATTTTGTAAATTAAGGCACAGGGAAGATTATGTCTGCTCAAAACGCTTTAATAGTGGACGATACACATGCCAACAGAGATTTTTTAGAGCGCCTTTTGAAACAAGCCCGATTTGAAATCTTTGGTGCATCAACGGGTAAACAAGCGATGCAACACATCGCGGAAGTGGACGACATCTCGCTGGCACTGGTGGATATGCAACTACCAGACGCAAGCGGGTTACAAATCACACAAATGATTCGCGCCCGCTTCCCCAAAGCCTATATCGTGGTTGCCACCATGCACGACGAACGCTCGTTAATGGCGGATGTCTTCCGCGTGGGCGGGAATTGCTTCCTCGTCAAGCCACATGGCTTTATGGAGCTATTCAGGCGTGTGACCACCATGAGCCTAGACCATCTGCGTGACGGGGATTGTACCGTCATTGATCAATACGGCCCGCGCACGTTTGCAGTCACGGCCAAAGCCTGAATAGACGTTTAGACGGTCAGCGAATGTGATTTTCGCCGACGATAATCCATTTATATGTGGTGAGTTCCTCCAGCGCCATTGGCCCACGCGCATGGAGTTTTTGCGTACTAACCGCCACCTCTGCACCCAAGCCCAATGCGCTCCCATCCGTAAAGCGTGTGCTGGCATTGACATAAACTGCGGCACTATCAATTTCGTCTAAAAATTGTGTGGCATGGTTGGGTGTGTGCGTCAAAATGCCGTCGGAATGGCTGGTGCTGTGCTTTTGGATATGCTGAATAGCTTCGTCCAATCCATCCACGACTTTTACACCTAAAACAAGCGCCAGCCATTCCTGGTCAAAGTCTTCATCGCCTGCCGGGAGTACGTTCTGCACCCCGTTAAGTAGTGTCAGCGCCCGTGCTTCCGCCCTTAGCTCCACGCCATCCGCCGTTAAACGTGCCGCCATCATCGGCAGGAAATCCGCCGCAACTGCGGAATGGACTAACACGGTATCCAGCGCGTTACACACGGAAGGCCGTTGTGTTTTTGCGTTATGGATGACCTCCACTGCGGGCGCAAGGTCGGCGGTATCATCCACAAACAGATGGCAAATGCCAATGCCGCCTGTAATCACCGGGATTGTGCTATGCTCACGGCAGAAGTTATGCAGAGCATTCCCGCCACGCGGGATTATCATGTCGATGTATTGGTGCATCTTCAGCAGTTCGCCCACATACCGACGGTCTGTACTTTCGATGTATTGCATGGCGGTCGCGGGCAAGCCGGAGTCCGTCAACGCGGATTGCAATACGTTCACCAGTGCGATATTGCTCCGTAATGTTTCCTTGCCGCCCCGCAGGACAACCGCGTTGCCCGTCTTCAGCGCCAATGTCGCTACATCAACCGTGACATTCGGGCGTGCTTCGTAAATCACGCCGATGACGCCGACTGGTGTACGCCGACGATGCACCTTCAAACCGTTATCCAGCTCGCGCTCGTCAAATATCCGCCCTACCGGGTCGGGCAATTGCGCCACATTCCGCACATCCGCGACTATCCCCTCCAACCGTTTTTGCAGGTCAAGGCGGTCGAGCAACGCGGGAGTCAGGCCATTGGCTTTGCCATCGGCTAAGTCTTCACGATTAGCAGAGAGGATGTCCGCCGCGTTCGCAAGGAGCGCATCCGCAATGGCATGAAGCGCGGCGTTCTTCTGTGCAATCGTAGCCTTTGCTAGCTGGCGTGAAGCCTTCTTTGCCTGTTCCCCAATCTGGAGCATGTCAATTGTTGTATCAATCATGTTAAAAGCACCATATTGTTTCTATGAATGACGTAATCCCCATAACTATACCCCAAAATATCATGAATTTGTGCGGACTTCATCCCCTGCAACTTAGCAACCTCCGCACTGCTATAATTAGTCATGCCTTGCGCGATGATGGCCGACTGTGCTGAACAGACCGCCAAAGTCGCGCCCCGCTCGAAGATGCCTTCCACGCGCACCACACCCACAGGGAGCAGGCTCGCGCCCTTTTTTACAAGCGCCTGTGCCGCGCCTGCGTCCACATACACACGCCCCTGTGCGCGGTCAGTCAGTAACCAGCGTTTGCGGCCTTCAATATGTGTGGCAGTGGGTTCAAATCGTGTGCCGATACGCTCCCCACTGGCAACCCGGGCGATAACGTCCGGCAAAGTCCCCGCCGCGATGACCGTTTGTACACCGCTTCGGGTCGCCGTCTGTGCGGCTTCAATTTTTGTTATCATGCCACCTGTGCCGAGTCGTGTGCCTGCACCACTGGCAAGCGCATATGTAGCGGCGTCTATTTTGTCGATATGTTCAATAAGCTGGGCGGTAGCATTCTTGCGCGGGTCTGCGGTGAATAGCCCGGCCTGGTCTGTCAACAGAATCAGCAGATCCGCTTCGAGTGCACTCGCTACCATCGCGGAAAGATTGTCGTTGTCGCCCACGCGGATTTCATTGGTGGCGACGGTATCATTTTCGTTGATGATGGGCACGATGCGCCATTCCAGCAAGGTGAGCAATGTATCGCGCGCGTTGAGGTAACGCGGGCGGTCGCTTAAGTCATCCCGCGTGAGCAACACCTGCCCCACCGTCACGCCGAAGATGTCGAACATCTCTCCATAAATGTGCATTAGCCGCCCTTGCCCTACGGCACTCAACATCTGTTTGGCGGGTACGCTACGCCCCAAATCCGGGAAGTTCAGGCGTTCGCGCCCGGCGGCCTGTGCCCCCGATGAGACCAGAATGATTTCATCTCCACGCTGATGCAGGGCGGCCATCTGCTGGACAAGCTCCAGAATTCGTTGACGGTTGAGGTTTGGCGTGCCCCCTGTTAGCGTACTCGTACCCACTTTGACGACAATCCGTGCCATAGTGCCTTTGCTTTCTCATTCAATCTGAAGCGCGTGATGCTGACGCGCTGATTATACGTCAAAATTCTGTCAGGCTGACTCTGGGTTTACAACGCATTTCTGCGCTAGAATAGAACAGATTTACTATCCATCAATTACCGGATTAAACTTATGGCGTTCCAAACACCTGAACACATCCAGACTATCCTTAAGAATTTACCCCTAAAGCCCGGTGTCTATCTGATGAAGGACAACGAGGGCAAAATTATCTATGTGGGCAAGGCCAAACGTCTGCGTCACCGAGTACGCAGTTATTTTACATCCGCCCCCCAAAATGACCCCAAAACCTTGCGGATGCGTTCGCTGGTGGCTGATATTGATTTTATCGTGGCTGAGAGCGAAGTCCATGCACTCATCCTGGAAGAAAACATGATTAAGCGCCACAAGCCGCGTTTTAACATCCTGATGAAGGATGATAAACGTTACCCTTACATCGTGGTTTCGTGGCAGAATGACTTCCCGCGTGTGGAAACGACGCGCCGCATCAAGAAGGATGGAAGCCGCTACTTCGGCCCATATTCCGCAATGTGGGCGGTGCAGAATACACTCCGTGTATTGCGGAAGGCCTTCCCATATTTAACGTGTGACCGGGTGATTACTGGCACGGACGAACGCGCCTGTTTATTCTGGGATATTGGCCTGTGTAATGCGCCGTGCATCGGCAAGGTGGATAAAGCGCAGTACCGCGCCATGATTCAGGAACTCATGGATGTGTTGAGTGGCAAATCCGAAGGCGTGGTCGCACGTATTTCACAGGAAATGCTCCAGGCATCGGAAGATTTAAACTTTGAACGCGCCGCCGTCCTGCGCGACCAACTACAAGCGATTGAGTTCATCACGCAGAAGCACAAGGCCGTCAGTCCACAGATGACAGACCATGATGTTATCGCCCTTGCACGAGATAAAAACGAAGCTGTCATGCAGATTTTGTTCATCCGCAACGGTAAATTGATTGGCAGTGATTCCCGCCCACTGGATAACACCGACGAAGCCAGTGATGAAGAAGTCATCGGCCAGTTCATCACACAATTTTATGGTGAAAGTGACGACGTGCCGCGTGAGCTTATCCTGCCTAACGAAATTGAGGAATCGCGCATCATCGAGCGTTGGTTGAGCGATAAGCGCGGCTCTAGCAAAGTGCAAATCACCGTGCCCCAACGCGGCAACAAGCGCGGGCTGGTGCAGATGGCGCAAGAAAACGCACTAGAGGCGATGAAGATGTTTAAAGCCCAGTGGGAAGCGGATAGCACCAAGCAGGAAGAAGCCCTGACCGCGCTCCAAGTGGCGCTGGGTCTGCCCCGCATCCCTAACCGCATTGAGTGCTACGACATCAGCACCACACAGGGTACAGCTATCGTAGCCAGCCGGGTGATGTTTGTGCAAGGTGTCCCGCGTAAGAGTGAATATCGCAAGTTCAACATCCGCACAGTCGCCCACGAAGGCAGTGACGATTATCAATCCATGCGCGAAGCTCTGACGCGCCGCTTTCAGCGTTACATCAGCGCGACAGAAAACCCCACACCAACCACACCCGGCAAGCCAGACCGTGATGAGACATGGCGCATCCTGCCGGATTTACTGCTGATTGACGGCGGCAAAGGACAGTTAAATGTGGCTATCGAAGTACTGACATCGTTTAATCTGCTGGAGCGTGTGCCGGTGGCATCGCTGGCGAAAAGGCAGGAGGAGTTGTTTTTGCCAGCACGTCCAGAGTCTATTCTTCTGCCGCGTGATAGCCCGGCACTCTACCTTGTCCAGCGTGTACGGGATGAAGCACACCGCTTCGCCATCACCAGCCATCGCCAACGCCGGGATAAAATCGGCATGGCAAGCAAGCTAGAGACGATACCCGGCATTGGGCCAAAAAAACGCAGAGCATTGCTTAAGGCTTTCGACAATTCCATTGATGCCATCCGCCAGGCCAGCGTAGAACAACTGATGGCGGTAGGCGGAATTAACCTGCAATTGGCGGAAACCATCAAAGAGATGCTGTAACGGGGGTGTTGTGTATGTCTACTACACCGCGTCGAGCGTATCCGCATTGGCGCGGTCATTCAATTGGCTCAGGCGGTGGTCAATCTCCACATAGAAGCTCGCACCCAGATAGTATAGCGGGTAGAACAGGCTGATTGTCACCAGTGTTTCGTTGGGGGTGGGCTGTGCCAGCAATCCACCGATGAGCACCAACCAAATCGCGCCTAAGCCCAGGGTCGCCAGTGGATACTTAGGGTTTTTGGAGGGGTACAGATAGCGTGTGGGCAGAAATGACAACACAAAAAACAGAATCAGCAAACCTATGGTGAAAGATTCCGTAGGTTGTAGCCAGTACACATACAGCACCAGGATATTCCAGTAAGACGGGAAGCCGACGAAGAACGCTTCGCCTTCAATTTCCTTCATTCCCGGTCTGCCATAGGCGTATAAACTCCCAACAACAGGCAATAATAACCAGATCGGGTTCGTCACCAGACCTTCAACATGCAGGATTAAAACAGGCGCCCAAACGTAAGTTAAAAAATCTACCAGGTCATCGACTTTTGCGCCGTCAAAGTTGGGCAGAAGCTCCCGCACGCGACATTTACGCGCCAAAAGGCCGTCGGTCATGTCAATCACGATGGCAACCGCCAGCAGTAACAAAGCAAGCGGCGTTTTGCCGTCTACCAGCGCAACCAGTGCCAACATCCCCAGCGCACCACCGGACATCGTATAAATATGGACTCCCCAAGCAAGGGCAAGTTGTGTCATTTGAGCGTTCACTATTCGCACCAATTTAACAAGATTAAGGTTTATATCCATTATGCTTAAATTTCTGTGGTTTACAACATTAAAGAAGCATCGAGAAAAATATTTAACATGGTTGGTCTGCATTGGCACTATGACCAAGCAGACCAGCATCGTAAAGTGCTCTTAGCTCGTGCGCTTCGCTTATTTTCACGACAGAGGAGATAAAATCGATGGCAAAAGACTATGCCAGCCAGCCCCCCAATGATGTGCGCCGGAAAGATCGCATCGTGGATGATGAAGCATGGATTAAGCAATTTTTACATTCTGCGCCAGTAGGCACACTCGCAACCGTGCACAACGGCCAGCCATTCATCAATACCAACATCTTTGTTTACGATGAAGCCAGCCACAGTATCTATATACATACAGCACAGGTAGGACGCACACGAAGCAACGTCGAGGAATTCCCGCAGGTGTGCTTCAGCATCATGGAAATGGGGCGCTTGCTCCCTGCCCCGACTGCTTTAGAATTCAGCGTGGAATATGCGGGGGTGACGGCCTTCGGTCGTGCGGAAATCGTCCGTGATGAAGCACAGGCAACACACGTCTTACAGATGATGCTCGATAAATACGCGCCGCATCTGGCCGCCGGGCAGGATTACCGCCCACCCGTAACGGAAGAATTAAAACGAACAACCGTCTTTTGCATACCTATTGAGGCATGGAGCGCGAAGAAGAAAGAAGTCGAGACAGATTTTGAAGGCGCGTTCTTCTACGATGAGCGTCCGATTCTAGCGGCTAATCAAGCTCAGTAAGGATTTCTTCCAGCCGGAGGCCGACCTCACGCATACTCCCAACCCGTGCCTCCGGTGATTTTTCCAGCATATGGTTTACGAGTTCAACCAACTTAGCCGGGCAATCCTGCCGCAGTTTATGCAAATCCGGGATGTTTTGCTGAAGGATAGCGACGATAATATCCTTCATACGCTCACCCATAAATGGGCGGAAGCCGGTCAGCATTTCATAAATCATAATGCCCATCGACCAAATATCGGCGCGGGCATCGAAGCTCTGACCAATCAGAATTTCCGGCGCAATGTAGTGCATCGTGCCGATGAACGCGCCATGCTTGGTCAGTGTGGAAGCATCGGTAAAATGCGCCGCGCCGAAGTCCGTCAGACGGGGAACGTTGTGTTCGTCTAACAACACATTATCCGGCTTCACATCGCGGTGGATAATCCGCATACGGTGAATGCGGACGAGTGCATCGCTTAAATCCAGTGCTGTTTCCACTGTAAAGCGGATAGACAGTTTCTTTTCGGCAAGAATTAACTGCCGCAGAGAGCCTCCCGGCATGTATTCCATGATGATGAAGTACACGCCGTTGAACTTCACTGTATCCAACACTTTAACGATATGCGGATGCTTGAGTTGATACAGCGCCCGCGCTTCGCGGATGAAACGCTCCAGGCGGGCAGGATTTTCTACAATGGCCTTCGGCTTGAGGGCTTTTATAGCAACAGGGGTCTTATCTTCTACAGTTTCCCCCCGATACACAATGCCCATCGCGCCCTCACCGACACGCTCTAGCACGCGGTAACGCCCGTCGATGATTTGTTGGTCACTCATGGCTGTGCAAACGCCTTTGCCAGCTTAATCGTCGAATCCAGTGCTTTGCCTTCTGTGGGTAAAAGGTCGTTCCACACGCTAAACAACACACCAGCAATCGTAACATTCTGTTTGAGGTGTCGTATCACCTCAAGCGCATTAGTCAACGATGGGCCACCGGTAGCAGGAAAGCTCATGCCGGGCATGTCATCCAGAGTTAAGACATCTGTATCAAAGTGGATGTAAACAGGCTTTTGTGGCAAATCCGCCGTGAGCAAATCACGGATGTCTGTTAGATGCGTGATGGCGCTGTTTTGCAGGCGTTCGGCTTCTGGCGGGTCAAGGTCGCGGGCATCTGTCAGGATGATGTTATGTGCGTCAATCGGCGTCAGGCCGACACCGTTTACAATGGTCTGGTCGCCATCCCCCACGACCCATGCAAGCGGCATCCCGCCCAAAAAGCCAGAAGGTGAAGTCTCTGTTGTGTTGAAGTCTCCATGTGCGTCTATCCAGATCATAGCGGGGTTGTGCGCCTCTAGCCCTTTCAGCGCACCAACGGCAGGTGTACAGCAGGATGCAAAAATAAGCGGCGTTTTATCCGTGTGCGCCTGTATCGCTTGCGCCAGGGCACGATTAACCGCAATCACAGGATTCGCGTAAGCCTCAAAATCCGGCTGGATGATGTGCCATTCCGCGCCGATTGCTTCCGCCAGGCCGCTTGCGCGCAATTTTTCAATCTCATTACGGCCTTCGATATGCTCCCCAACAAAAA
>DAIMZF010000143.1:0-8577 GCA_036734085.1 Aggregatilineales bacterium | reverse complement strand
CGGATAGCTGTAGCCGCGGGAGGACGCCCGCGCATCACGCTGACCGTCATGGAACGCGCCGCCCCGCAGCACCTTAGAACTTGTGTTCGCCGCATCAATGGTTTCAGGTTTATCATTATTATTCACGCACCATTCGTACAGATTGCCGCTCATGTCCAGCGCGCCGCAGAGTGACGCGCCGTGCGGGTACATGCCCACCGCAATCGCCCGCCCTAAACCGGATTCAGATGTATTAGCGTGCCCGCGTTGCCAGTTCCCCCACGAATACTCTCGCACCTCATGACCACCCTGTGCCGCCCATTGCCATTCCCATTCCGTCGGGATGCGGATTTGCACATCGTCACCTATACACATCTTTTTTCCTAATGGATGTGTCAATTGCAAGCCGCGCAGACGATGGTTCACCCAGCGTCCAAAAGCCACGCTCTGATACCACGAAATGATATCACGTGGGTTATTGGCTGATTTTGTGCGTTGTTCGCTGAGTTCTTGCGGCTGATATTTTTCAGGGAAGTCTTTCCACCACTGTTTATTCTGGTAGCCATCTTCAGCATCGACAAACGCCTGATATTGCACGTATGTCACCTGATATTTGGCGATGAAAAAGTCAGGTACTTCAAATTCGCCAAACTCAAATTTGTACTTTCCGCCTGAGCCTTCAACGGGTAGCCAGACCATATCCGGTAGACCATCCTTCACGCCTACACCTTCTCGCGGGTCGCCGAGCAAGTCGAGGTCATCACCAATGCGCAGGCGGCGTTTTTCGTCAGTGTTCGGGTTTTTAAGTTCTGCTAGTAGCATCGCCTGCGGGTAGACAAAATCGTGCATTGAGTCGCTCAGGCCATAATCAAGCCGCTCAATCGCATCATGGATGGGCTTCAGGCGTTCAGGACTCAGGAGATATGACTTATCCCAATGCGCCGCTTCTCGCTCGACTTGCCGGAGCAAGCGCAGGTCGTCGCGGGTGGTCACAATCCACTCGGCCAGCCGCTCCCAACTACGGAACAGCGCTTCGTGGGTGATTTCCAGATAAGGTGTGTCGCCGTCCATGCCCGCCTGTAGCAAACGCTCCTTGACCAGTGTTGCAGCCAATTGTTGAGCATCTGCATCTGCGGTGATGGCGCTCAGCGATGCACGGCGGCGGGTTGGCTCGCCTGTTGTATCATCAATGTTGACCAATGGCAGGAAGACCGCGCCTAGTCCCGCCTGTGCGCCCGGTGGCAATCCGATAAAAACTTCCTCACAGTGTGAGCCGATAGCGCCCTCTACGCCACTGATGCCCTTCGCAGGATTGCCCAGCGCGTGATAGGCTTCCCACGTCAGGCATGTTCCGGTGCGTTCGGCAAACAGCCGTTCCAGCGTGAATTGCAATAGCGGCAATGCTCCGGCCAGCGCATTATCACGCTCACGCAGGGCGAAGATGATCTCCAGCACCAGTCCATCGTCAAAGGTCAATGCTACGTCAGATTGACGCGCTGGTTTCTCGATGGCATCGCGTAACTCAGTGATGTTCATCGGTAACACGCCGACGTTATTCGCCTCAACCAGCGCGCCCAACTGCGGGTAATTCAACGGATGACCATAGAAATCTGCCCGCATACTCAGCACGAGAATCAATTTACCGTCCGGCTCGGTGGCCGCCTGTGTGATCAGGCTGATGATCTGCTGACGTTCGTCCTCGTCTTCGGTCAGCGTGAACAATTCCTCAAACTGGTCGATGTATAGCAGGACGTGTGTCCCGTCGATCTGCCCCACCAGCCGATGGAGCATCCGCCCGCCGGGACTTCTGAGGTCAGCCTCAATTGCGGATAAACTTTTCTCCGGCAGGGCGCTGTAAAGCGAATCGGCCAATGCTTCCAATGGACGTTTGCCCGGCACAATTTTAGGCAGGAAAACCCAATCGGGATGCGCTTTTTTCAATGTCGGGATCAGCCCCGCCATGACCACGCTGGATTTTCCTGCACCGGACGGTCCCAGCACCGCCAGAAATCGGGCGCTTTTCGCATCTATATTGCTTATCAAGCGGTTCTGGAGCTTCCCCGTGAGTGCCTCGCGCCCATAGAAATCTCCCGCATCCGCTTCGGTGAAGGCCATCAAGCCTTTGTAGGGATTGCGCGGTTCTACTCCGGTGGTGAGCGTGGGCGTTTCCGGTTCGGGCATCGCTATTTCTGGTTTGCTCCCGCCAAGTGCTTTGAGCAAATCCTCAAGCCCGTTGCGATATTTGTCGTAGCGCATGTCTACAAACTGGATGTTGTGCCTGCCAAGCGGCACACAGGCGATCCAGTTCTCGCCATCAGCGAACACCGGATAAATCTTAAGCTTGTGCATCTCGCCAACGGCCAATTCACTGCTGACATATTCCGAGTCATAAGAAGCAGGCGAAACCACCCATATCATCGCGGCGCTCTCGGCGATGGCTTTACGGATGGCGCGCTCCCAGTTGCGCGTGCCGGGGGATAAACCTTCGTGGTCAATCCAGTAGGGGATGCCTGCACGTTGCAAATCCTCACGCAGGCGCTCAACGAAAAAGTAATCCTTGCGGGCATATGAGATGAAGATGTTTAGCATAATGCACCTGATAACCTTAGGGCTGGTAATATAATGGGGATTATACCCGACTCCGCCGCATCCACCCACCGAGCAAGCGCCCGATTTCCTCAACCATCGCGCTGACGTGCTCGTACTGTCCGCTGTTGAGCCACTGCCACTGATACGCCAGCCGCAAATACAGCCTCACTTTGTTCAAATGGGCATCCGCTTCTTGCAGATAGGCATAACGTTCCGTGTTACGGTGGGCGTTGGCGTGGAACAATGCCTCTTGAAAATCCAGCGTAGCATCGGTCAGGCGCTTGGTAACGATGAAGCGTTGTGCCTTCGGGAACTTGTCGCAGGCCGGTATGATCCACGTCAGCAAATCGAAAGTACGGGTAAAAATGACCATCGAATTCCCTGAATTTGCATCTTCTGGCATGAGCTATAACACCTTTCTCTCTTGGGATAATTTGTGGCTGGCATTTCGCAAAGCGGCGAAGGGCAAACGCGACAAAACACCTGCCGCCAGCTTTGAAACGACAGTGGCGGATAACCTGCTCCTCCTTCAGCGTGAATTGCGCGATTTTAGCTATCGCCCCGGTGACTATCACCATTTTCGCATCTTTGAACCCAAGCAACGCAAAATCAGCGCCGCGCCGTTCCGTGATCGCGTGGTACATCATGCGCTGTGCAATTTGATCGAACCCGTTTTCGATGCGCGGTTCATCCCCACCAGTTACGCCAACCGTATCAACAAAGGCACGCACGCCGCCGTAGACTGTTTGCAGGCTTTCAGCCGACGATACGCTTATTGTCTGCGTATGGATATTGTGAAGCATTTCCCGTCGCTTGACCATGCGGTTCTGCGCCACGAATTAGCGCGTGTCGTCAAAGATGATGGCTTGCTGTGGCTGATTGACCGTATTCTCGACAGTGGGCGCGACGTGCTGAAAGACGAATACACGATGGTTTACTTCCCCGGTGACGACCTGTTCGCCACCAATCGCGCTAGAGGGCTACCGATAGGCAACCTCACATCGCAGTTCTGGAGCAACGTCTACATGAATCCGTTCGACTGGTTTATTCAGCGTGAATTGAGGTGTAATGCATATCTGCGTTATGTGGACGATTTCGCGCTATTCAGCGATGACAAGCGCCAGCTCTACGCATGGAAGCAAGCCATCATCGAGCGACTGGCACGCCTGCGACTAACCGCCCACGAGCACGAAGCACAGGTCATCCCGACGGCGGACGGCATTCCATGGCTCGGATTTGTGGTTTATCCGACGCATCGCAGGCTCAAGCGCCGTAATGCGGTCAATTTTACGCGGCGATTCCGGCATAATATCCGCCGCTATCTGGATGGCGAAATTTCATTCGCGGAATTGGACGCATCCGTGCAGGGCTGGATTAACCATGTCCGTTATGCTGATACATGGGGCTTGCGGGAGCATATCTTCGACACGCACCCGATAAAGATACGCCCTGTGCGTGATGGTGAAGGCAAAAAACACCCGCCATATCGTAAAGGGGTGGGCTTGTGGAAGCGTAAAAAATGGTGGTGATAGGGGCACAACGGGAGCGAATCCAGGTTGCGTCCCAGCTTTGATATATGCCTGACGGGACTTTCACCGTGCAGACCAGACTATTCGGGGCTATCTTGCCGCCTACGCCGCAAATGCGAATCCGTAGACACGCACCATTTTTGGGAGCAGGTACGTTTAGCAAACGCACCCTCTGTAGGGTAGGCAAGTTATGGGCAACAACTAACCGCACACCGTTATTGTTGTTATCGTTGTTCGGATTGTTGTTGTTGCGGTAGGACGCCCGCGCATTATTCTGATTGTTATTGAACGCGCCGCCCCGCAGCACCTTTCCCGATAGCCTGACTGACAAAAGCCAGCACCGCCATTATAGTCCAAAATCCACCAAATCGACTCGCCTGTCGGCGAGAAAGCGGCGATGCGAAGCATCGCTTGAGGGGCTTCGCCTCCTAGCAACCTACGGTTGCCACCCCCTAGAGGCGTGCTTCGCACGCTAGAGCGCCAGAGTACAGAGACCAGAGACGCGCCTACGGCGCTATCAGAGGCCAGAGGGGCGCTTAGGGGCAACAACTAACCGCACACCGAAACCGAAGTTAGCGGCGAGCAGATTGCGGTTGACGCGGTAGGACGCCCGCGCAAAAGACTGATCGAAACCGAACGCGCCGCCCCGCAGCACCTTCCTTTGACCGTTATTATAGCCGTCTATTATCTCTAGATTTTCGTAGTCGTTTAGACACCATTCCCACAAATTTCCGCTCATGTCCAGCGCCCCGCAGACTGCCGCGCCGTGCGGGTACATGCCCGCCGCCGTTGTACGGCTTAGTCCGGCTTCACTGGTGTTGGCATAGCCTTCCTGCCAGCCATCCGGCCATGGGTATTCACGGCTTTCTGTGCCGCCCATCGCCGCCCATTGCCATTCCCATTCGGTCGGTAGGCGTATTTGTGCGTTATCGCCAATAGTCCAGAAGTCTTGTGTAGGGATGGGCTTCTGCCCGTCCGAAAAATCGGATAGCAAGAATGCTGTCCCTACGACAGGTTTGGGGATTTTTAACCCCTTGAACTGCTCCATCATCCACCGAGCAAATGCCACGCTTTGATACCATGAGATGCTATCTCGTGGCGCATTTGCCATTCTTGATCGTGCGCCGCTTAACTTCTGCGGACGGTATTCTTCTGGAAAACCATCCCACCAGCGCGGGTTATCGTAATCGCTTTCCGCGAAAATCTGATATTGCGCGTATGCCACAAGATACTTGGCGATGTAGAAAGCGGGGACTTCAAATTCACCAAAGTCAAACTTGTACTTGCCGTCACTGCCTTTCACAGGCAACCAGACCATATCTGGCAAGCCACCTTTCACGCCTACACCGGGGCGCGTATCACCAATGACTGCCAGCCGGTCGCCAATGTCGCGGCGGCGTTCGTGGGTGGTTTCAATGATTTGCAATTCACGGTAGAGGCGTTCTTGCTCCGGTTCGATGAAATCGCGCTCGACTTCGTTCAGTTCAGGGTGCAGACGCTCCTGCATCGCGTAGACCAGCGTTAACCGTTCCTGCGGCCACAGCAGGAAGTCTGGGCGGCCTTTGGCTTCCCACTCGTGCGCGGCGGTGCGAACTTGACGCAGTAGAATCAGGTCTTCCTGTGCGGATGCGATCCAATCGCGCAGACGCTCCCAACTGCGGAACAGCGCTTCGTGGGCGACTTCGACTTCATCTTTATCCGTCACCAGCAGACGTGCTTCCACAAAGGCACGGATGAGCGTCAACGCCTCATCGTCAAATTTGCCCAACACGGAACGCTGGCGGGTGGCTGTGCCGCGCTCATCCACTGTCACCAATTCGCGGAAAACACGCTGTAGAGCGTCGTTTTTGCCCGATAGCGTCAGGTGGGCGAATGTGTCTTCCGCCCGTACGCCAATCGCGCCTTCTACGCCACCAATCGCTGTATAAGCATCGAATGTCAGTCGTCTGGCCTCTCCTGCCGCGTGATACAGCTCGTCCAGCGCGTAAGCCATCACCGCCAACGCCCCGCTACCGCTTCCGGTCTCATGCTGAATGCGTTCCGGTAGGCCATCGTCCCATGTCAGTCCGGCACGCTCCGCTGGACGCTTGACCATCTCAATGAGTGCGCCTGCGGTCGGCGCGGCGAGTGGATATGTTGCCGCCTTCAATAGCTCCGCTAACGTCGGATATTCGAGACAGTTCGCGTAAAAGTCGGAACGCATCGTTACCACACAGCGCAGGCGCGATGAACGGTGAATCGCCTCTAATACCGCGATGAAGGCGGCACGGTCACTGTTGGATTTTACCAGCGTGAATAGCTCCTCAAACTGATCGATGAAGAATAGGATTTCCGCCCATGTGGGCGCTTGTGCTTCGGCAAATAGCGCGTCGCAGATGTCGATGAGCGCGGACGGATTCGCCGTCACGCTGTTGATGAACGACTCTTTCTCCTGCACCACCATGAAGGGCGAAACGGCATGTTCCGGGAACGCGGCGCACAACGCTTTGAACATCGCCGCAAGGGGCGATTCGCCTGCGCCCGGTGCAAAACGCGGGAAGCGCCAGTCCTTGCTCCCGGTGTCGCCACTCACAATCGCGTTGGCTTTCAAGCGTGGGATGAGTCCCGCCGCAACCAGTGACGACTTGCCACTGCCGGATGCCGCCACCACCGCAACAAAGCGGCTGGCATCCACGCGCTTGACGAGTTCGCCAGTTTCCTGACCCCGCCCGAAGAAAATAGGCGCGTCGGCTTCAGTAAAAGCACGTAATCCGGGAAACGGCGAGCCGTTCCATAATGGCGCCGCTTCGACGTGTGGACGCGGTGGCGTAGGCGCGGAGTCTTCATCATTGAGGATATTATGGACGATTCCGCGCAGATGATTGAGCAATTTCACGCGCAAATTTTCGGGCGTGCTGTATTCGTTCACACCGCCGATGATCGCACCTTCTTCATTGCGGAACTGCTCAAAAAATTGGCGCACGTTACGGTATTGGGCCAGCGCCTTATCGTCGTCAATGTCGATGTCGGGCTTTTCCGTGCGGCGGTAAATCAGCGTGATGGGCTTACCGTTTGTGCGTTCGGCGTTCACCGCATCCCAGAATTCCCATTCCGTGCCGGAGAGGTACGGCGATTTGTCGTCCTTCTGATATTCGGGATGTGGAAGCGGCGTTCCCATCCGTGACCAGAACAGGACAAGCACCACATCACACTCCGACGGACGCGGCAAGCCGTCTTTGATGGCGGTCTGCGGCGTTTGGGTGGCACGCATCGGCGTATCACCGCCGGGCTTATCCCACGCCACAGCATGAATCGATACACCGCCCGCGCCATCCTTCTTGAACAGCGGGTCGTATTCGAGCATGTCGAAGACTTCCAGCGCGACGGCGCGTTCTTCGTTCACGTCGCCCGGAGAGGCCAGAAAGATGCGAATTTGCGGGACGGATTGCATGGAGGGCATAGTTCGCTCCGATTGTCAGCAGGTTTAATATGCTACAATCATAACGATTTTATGTCTCGTGCGCTACAGATTAGCATAAAATGTCAGCTTCGTGATTTTATTCCCTCTCACACACCGCCGACGCGGCGATTCTACAGCGCGGGTCTCCGCCCTATCAAACACCGGCAAGACGGTACGCTGGCACTATTCTGACTTTAGTCAGACCAGTACCACCGAACCATCTGCCTAAAAAGCCGACCACAAATTGAATCCATTAAAGTTGGGCGCCTCCGGTCGTCTTTTTTGTTTGACAGGTTCCCACCACTGCGCTGTCCCGGTAGCGGGAGCGTTGTGCTCGACCGACTGGACGGACTCCAGATTTGGGGAGAAAAAACCTCATGACGACTTCGATTCGCAGTAAAATTCGTTCGCAGATTCAGCCCATGCCGAAAGCTCGACTATTTGCTACAGGGTGGCGCGGAGAAGCCACATTCGAGCAGATTGCCGCCGACTTATCACCCAAAATAGCGGGAAAAATGGCGCGGTTTGGATTGTTCGGGCAGGACATTCCGGACAGCATACAGACCGGATTAATGCGGCTGTGGACGCGATTGATTGACGATCCCGACTTGCTGGCCGATATGGACATCTACGGCGCGATGTGGCGCACGCTATCAATCACTAAATTCAGCACAATTCAGAAGCAGAATAAACGCTATGTCTCATTTGCCGACATTCAAGCCGAATCCGAAATGGACGTTGATGAGTACGGCATCGGCGGATTGAGCAATCCGAGCGAATGGTGGCGGGCAACTGATCGATGGGCAGTCTGGGCGGCGAAGATTGATTTTCGTCTGGACATCACCGAAGCGATTCACGCCATCGCTGAAGAATACGCGGACGACATCAAGGGCTTGGTCGCGCTGTACATCCTGACAACCAACGCCGAATCGCAGGCGACGCTAGAAGCGCACAATCTCGCGCACTCGATGGTCTACGAGCGCATGACGGCTATTAAGCATCGACTTCAGCGCATCCTCAAAGAATACGAGCCGATCAAGC
>DAIMZF010000142.1:0-8951 GCA_036734085.1 Aggregatilineales bacterium | reverse complement strand
CAGCCCGACTATTCATAGCCGGGCTTTTTGTGGCGCTCATGACGACGGAGTACAGGCGCTTAGCATCGTTCCACGCTGACGACATGCTTTGTGTGCGGTAGATAATAGACGCAATATGTTGTCCCATCCTCGAAGTTGGCATAATCGGCCTCATCCATCATCAGGCGCAAGCCGTCCACCCGCAGAAAATAACGCTTCGTGCCTTCGTCGTTTTCGACATCGCGCTGAACTTCGCCCTGAATCATAGCGACTTCGCCCTGACGTTGCACACGATGAACGACGCGATTAACCCATAGCAGAAAAAGGGCAACAGACGCGGCGAAAATCCACGTTGCAATCAAACCCGCCCGATCCCCCGTCATGTAGAAGACGATGCCGAGCGTAAGCATAAAGACGGCAAAAGCAAACCCCACGATGCGCAGTTGCCGCCAACCTTTTTGAAGCCGCACAATCTGTTGCGGCGACAGGTCGCCCCACTGGTTATACGCTAAATCGGACTCTGTGTAAGGCATTGTTCACCCGTTTGAACATCAATCGAGCAGTTCGGTCACAATATCCAGCGCCAGTTCCGCCGGGCTGAAGCTCTCACTTGCGCTAAGAATGATGATGATGATGTCGCCCTCTGGTAGATACGCGCCGATGCTCAGGAAGCCCAACACGCCGCCCGCATGTCCCCACGCCACGCCACTGGACGGGATGCGCCACTCGTTCAACCCCAGGCTATAGCCGGAAAAAGCATCCACCGGCCCAAAGTCCAGCAGTTCGTCCATCATCGCCGGGCTTAACAGCGTTTGCTCCTGCAATAATGCCCGGTAGAAAACGCTCAGGTCAATAACATTGGAAATTAATCCCCCATCACCCAAACCTGCGCCGTCGTTAATCGCGCTCAGGTTCTCCACCGTCTCATCATCATAGAAGTGGCCGTAAGCATCGACGAAGCCGCCCGGCAGAGATTCACTGATCTGCGTATAGGTGTTCGTCATGTCCAGTGGTTCTAAAATGCGCTCACGGATGAGGCTGTGCAGGCCCATGCCGGACGCTTCTTCCAGGATAATCTGGAGCAGGATGTAATTGGTGTTGGCATACTCGAAGTCGGCGTCAGGGGCGAACAGCGCGGGCAGGCCGTAGGCATAGGTCAGCACGTCCTGCGCCGTCCATTCATATTGCGGATCATCTTCCACTGCCTCCCAGAACGCCTCAGTCCCCAGATAATCGTCAATGCCGCTCCGCATGGTTAACAATTGGCGGATGGTGACTTGCCCCGTATTAGCGATATTTTGCAGGATGTTGTCCGGTAGCCAATCGCTGGCGGGGTCATCCAGCGCGAACAAGCCATCCTCGACCAGCATCAGCGCGGCCACCGCAACGAAGGTCTTGGACATGCTACCGATGCGAAAGCGATCTGCAACGGTGGTCGCCTCGTCGTCCCGCGCAAATCCGGCGGTGGCCGTCCATACCCCTTCCGGCGTGGATAGATAGACCACCAGCGCGTTGTCGTCTTCGATATAGTCACTCACGATCTCGTCCAGCAGGTCTTGTGTGTCATCGGCGTGGACGATGCCCACACCTAGAGTCAGAAGCAGTGTGATGCATAGCAGGTAACGTAACATGGGTTTTGCTCCTATAGGTTGATTAATTGCGTTAGGCTCATCGTCAGAGTAAAAGATAAATACCAGATGAAAACGGTGCGCTCAACGCCGTAATCTCTGCAATTTGCAGAGGGTATCTGTGCGCCACACCGACACCAAACAAGCGAATTCCGCGTAGAATAAATTTACCCCATTAATTCAGGGACGCTTTGGATAACTTAAGGTGATGACCATGCCCCCTACGACCACCCTCATTGTGGACGACCACGCCATCGTGCGGCAAGGACTGCGCTTGTTGCTTGAAGCCCATCCCGGCATTAAAGTCATCGGGGAAGCGAAAGATGCTGAGTCTGCGGTTGAACTGGCGAAAACACAAAAGCCGATGCTGGTGCTGATGGACTTAATCATGCCGGGTATGGGTGGATTAGAGGGCATCAAACAGATATTAACGTTAAACATTGATGCGCGTATTTTGGTGCTAACTTCATCAGTGGAAGAGCATCTGGTCAAGAAAGCGCTGTTGGCCGGTGCGCACGGCTACATCCTCAAGACCAGCCGCCCGGCGGAACTCCTCCTGTCTATAGAAAAAGTCATCGACGGTGAAGTGGCGATTGACCAGACGACCAGTGATATTCTGGTGCGCGGTGTCATCACGCAGGATCCGATAGATAGCCTGACCGAACGCGAACGGGAGGTCTTCGACGCGATGGCACGCGGGTTCAGCAATGTACAAATCGCGGAGCAGTTTGTCATCAGCGAAGGCACCGTGCGGACACACGTCGCCAATGTTTTAGGCAAGCTCGCCATCCGTGACCGCACCCAGCTAACGATTTACGCGCTCAAACGCGGGCTAATCCAACTAGACGACCTGCCATGAAGCGCCCCAAGCGACTACGGATCAATCTATCGTCAATCGCCGCCCGGCTGTTCATCAGCCATGTGATTGTCGGCGCGTTAACCACATTATTATTGGCGACCTTGTTTACGCTGGGTGTCGCTTTCTCGACCGTACTTCTGAGTCCGGAAGATTATGCGGGTTTCGCGGAAGACATCGCCCTGTCGTGGCTGATGCCCGATAGCCAGTTGGTGACCGCCGCAAGGCAGGCCGACACGCTGAACTTCACACCGCCCGGTCATGCGATGGTGATGGATGCGAGCCATCGGGTTGTGTTCACCCATAATGACGCCCCGTGTGCTGTGGGGGATAGCCTGCTGATGTGTGCGGCGCACCTGGTCGGTCTGCCACCGGGCGAAAGCGTGGTGGAGATGGCAGGCGATACATGGATTGAGGTTGTTTTACCCGTGTCAACCGGCCATTATGTCGTCGCTTACTTTGTCAGTCCCACGCCAGGTAATAGTTAACCTTCAAAATAAGGATGTGAGGCAAATGCCCCCTTTCCCCCATTGGCTTACGCGGGCATCCGATGAGCCAGTTGCTGATTGACCAAACCTGCCACTGCCCGCACTCGTGTGCAGTGATTTTGGCGGTGCTGGCGATGATCAATTATGGCCTGGATGATAAACTCACCCCCCACAGCCAAATCAAACGGGTATTTGTCTATCTGGGGGTTGCTGTTAGTATCGCTGGAATGGATCTGCTCCTTACAGGTCTGACAGCGACACAGTTCACAGGGATCATCGCGGTAATCATGGTCTTGGTGGTCGCATTGAACATCTATCAGTCGGTTACATTTGCAGAACCTCAGCTAGAACACTGAGTCAGTTGCGTAAACTGAGACGCTCACACACTCTACTAAAACGGGGGATTGCGATCCCCCAGACCACGCATAACGTCATCCAACCCGAGTGACTGCCCGGAGGCGATAGCCGCTTTATAACGCTCCCCGCCCAGTGTATCCCGTAGCGCATCGCTCAATCGTGTGACTTGATTAGGATCGAGATGCTCTGCGTATTGCTCAAGCAACCCCATCCACTGCGCGGCTTGTTCCGATTCACCATCGCTATGCCACAATGCCGCCGCTACAAAAACAGTCTTGGCATAAAAGCGTGTCGTGTTCAGCACCCGTGCACTAGCAACCAAAGCGCCTAAGTACTCCCGCGCCCGTACGATGTCATCACGAGAGAGATAGATTTGCACCAGTTCTTCGGCAAGTGGCGGGATGCGGATAACAATGTTGTTTTCCTTTGCCATCGTCAGGGCGTCTAAAAAATGTGTACTGGCTTTGTCACCATCGCCTTGCAAGGCGTGGACTCGCCCCAGCCCCATCAGCGCCGATATAACGCTGTCGAATGACAAGGTAGCACGGGTGATGCCCAGAACCTCTTCATAATAGGTATGGGCTTCATCAAACTGCCCTAACTGCCGATTAACATTTGCCAGCATGGTTAAAGCATGTGGGATTAAAGGCAGAAAACTAAGCCTGCGGGCGATGCTGAGTGTTGACTGGGCGTGGTGTAAAGCCTGTTGCACATCCTTAAGTTGAAGACAAACCCCCGCCAACGAAAGATGCGCTACAGCGACATTCGGCTCATCGTTTAACAGTAACGCCAGTTCCATCGCTTTGGTGTGATAATCGTGACTTGTCTGATAATTACCCTGAAAATACGCGACATGACCAAACCCAGACCAGACAGATACCATTTCTTTTGAATCAATGGCTTCGAGAAGTTCTCGGCTGTGGGTGTACTGCGCCTCAGCCGCCGCGAAGTCGCCAGATGAGTGACTGACGCAGGCCAGAAGATACCATGCTCTACCAATCATGCGGTCATCCTGCAACTTCTCACCACATCTCATCAACCCCTCCGCGCATGACCGTGTTTCCGGAGTCTGTTGAAGGCGCAGGTGATTGAGTCCCAGCATATACAGGATTTCTCCCTCGTTCGCCCAATCATGCAACAAACGAGTAGCTTGAAGCCCTTTACGTAGGATGTCAATGGTCTCTAAAGTCGTCTGTTGGGTCGATGTGGCTATAGAAGCGGTCGTGCAGAAGTCAACGCACAGCCGCGCCCGTTCAGTCTGTTCTGCTACTGCCGACCAGTCACGCCATTGTTTAATCTGCGACCAGTCCTGCTCGATGGTTTTAATCCAATGAGTACGATTGCCTGTGCCGGGTTGATTCATAGCATGGCTGGCCTGCTGGAGTTTCTTCAGGTAGTGTTGTGCTAACCTGTGCTGAGTTTGCTGTACGATGGTAGGCGAACCTAGCATATTTTTAACCCCCAAACTCGGTTTGTAATAGCGATTTTGCGTGTAACACCAGCAGGGCGTGCATCTGGAAGCGCCCCCCACTTATCGGCTCTAACAGCCCATGACTCACCAGACGCCGCGCAATAGGTCGGGGGTCGTCTGTCTCCCACGTGACGGACATCGCCTCTAGGTCAAAGGTCGCCGGTTTGGGCACAAATAAGCCCAATAACGCGAACTGTAAGCGCATCTGCGGCGTGAGCCGGTCTGTACTACGCTTCAGCAGGGTGGCCACCGTCGGCGAAGCATCGCGCCCGACAACCAGAACATCCGATGGGGGATGTGCGGCTAACAGCCGCGCGCCGTCGCGTAGTTCTTCCAGTAAGTCCTTAACCCCCCACCCCATGTTAGATTCAATATGAAGCAAGTGCCCGGCAACATGGATAGCAAGCGGCAAGCCTTCCAAATCATTGACCAATTCGCGTGCTTCGTCCGGATGTTGTGCGACAGTCTGTGGCGTGAGTGCGCTCAATAGCTCCAAACTAGCAGATTCAGTCAAAACTGGCAAGCGGTACACATCGGCGGCAGTGGGGGCTAAAGCCAACGCCACATCAAACAAGCGGCTGGTCATCAGCGTGACGGTGTACTGGCCGCCTACCCGAAACGGCTTGATGTCTTCCAGTTGCCACACGTCATCAATCACTAGCAACATCTGTTTATCGCGGGTTAGCGCGGCAACCTGTGCGCTGATGTCTTCTACCTTGCGGCCTTGTGTGCGGTCATGGATGCCCAGTGCTTTTGCCCATCCACTGATTTCACCCAGCAAATCGGGCGTTTCGCCGAGTGACGCCCACAGGATGCCATCCGGGAAGTGCGCGGCGATGTCGGCATCATGGGTCAGCATGGCGGCGGTGGTACTTTTGCCCACGCCCGGCCATCCATGCAGGACGGTAAAAGGGCGGGCGGCCTGTGTGCCAATGCCAAGCCGCGCTTTAATCTCGGTCAGGGCTTGCTCTCGCCCTACGACAAGATTCGGTAGCGGCGGCACGACGCTCACGACACGGCCTGCATGGGTGGTAAGGGTTGGTTCGCGCTCCTCTGTGATGTTTTGGAGCAGGCTCTCGTAAAGCTGGGTTGTTTCGTATTCCGGCGGGGTGGCGAAGGCGTCATCCAGCAAGCCTACACAGCGTTCATACTGCCGCTTGACCTCTGCCCGTTGCCCGGTAGAGGCGTACAGTTGCATCAGTTGGCGGTGCGCGCCTTCCTGCAAGGGGTCACACGCCAGCCATTGTTGCGTATAGCGGATGGCCTGCTCGTACTGTTCATGTTGTGTAAAATGGCGCGATAACCGACGCTGAACATCGGCATATTCCCGCCTTAGCCATTCGCGTTGCTGTATCTGCCAATCTTCAAAATCGGCACTATCGCTGATGTAAAAACCGTTGAGGAAGTCCCCGCGATAAAGTGCGCTGGCGGCCACAAACGCGGCCAGACAATCCGCGCACAGCGTATCGGTAGGATGCCCGTGTGCGGCTACCTGCCGGATGTATGCTTTAAAGGCGATAGCATCCACCCAAACTTTATTCTGGTTCAGGCTGATTGTCGCCCGGTCAGCGTCAATCCACTGAGCATCCGTCAGCTTGGTTAAGGTGCTTAATGTACTGCGGAGCGCGGCGCGTACCTGCTCATGATTGCCTTCCGGCCATAACAACGCTGTCAATACATCGCGGCTTTGGGGCTGTTCCATCATCGCCAGGTAAGCCAGTAATGCGATTGATTTTCTGCGCTCCACTTTGACCAACTGCCCGTCTATCTCTAATTGCGGTGTTCCCAATACATACCATTTCAATTCAGGCATTACGACCCTTCTGTGACGATACTGTTACGATGCTGTTACGCTTTATTTTTATCATACCTTCAATGCTTCAGATAAATCAAACGGACTTAAGTGCTTACGAGGTAAACGCTAAATGAACCAGGAAACTATACCTGTTAAAGATTTTAAAGGGGATGTCACCCAGCTTTCATGGCCGTTGCGTATTTTTGTCGCCGCACTCAAAACACTTGACCGTATCGCCCCGGCGACTGCCGCCCGGTTGATGATGGCGAAATTCATTACACCACGCCGTAAGCGCAATTATGATTATACCGACCAATTGCCGCCGGGCGCACGCCGCATCGAAGTTATCCACAACTTGACCAAAATCACCGGCTGGACATGGGGTGAAACTGGCCGGTCTGTTCTGCTGTTGCACGGATGGGAAGGCCACACCGGACGCATGATTCCGCTTATCGCGCCGTTGTTACAGGCGGGCTACCGTGTATTTACACTGGACGCACCCGGACACGGCCTTTCGCCGACGGCAAAAACGCATCTGCTGGATGTGGGACATGCTATTCAGGATATGATGGAACAACACGGCGAATTTTATGCGGTCATCGCGCATTCATTCGGCGCGGCGGCTATGGCTATCATGCTGGGGCAAACGCCGCAACTAATGCCCGAAAAACTGGTTTTGCTTTCCCCCATGCGTGACCTGCAACAACACTTTGACATCTTCGCTAACATCGCCCAACTTTCACCGCAGGGCAAAGAGCGTGTGAAGCATTTGTTAGAAGCGCGTATCGGCCTGCCTTTCGAGATGGTCAGCGCGATTGAGGCGGTACGCACATTCAAAACACCCGGCCTGGTGATTCATGACCGTGACGACACATTGATTCCTTATGAAGTGGGCGCGATGATTGCCCAAAACTGGCGCGGCGCTCGGTTTATCTCTACGAATAAGCTCGGCCATCGCCAGGGATTAAACAATGAGGATGTGCTAAACGCCATGCTCGATTATCTTGCGCCGGTACATTTACAAGAGTACAAAGCCCCGCCGATGGTTCAGCGCATCAGTCGTTATAACTAACTATCTATAGAAATAAGGAGCGCATCATGCAAGTAAAAAGTCATGTGATTGATTACAAAATTTTTGGGGATGACTTGCAGTTCGTTGAAGTTGAACTAGACCCGCAAGAGACCGTCATCGCGGAAGCCGGAACGATGATGTATATGGAAGCAGACATTAAGTTTGAAGCCAAGATGGGCGACGGCTCTAACCCGGGCGGGGGTGTCTTTGCCGCATTAGGCAATGCCGCCAAACGCGCCCTCAGTGGCGAGTCACTGTTCATCACACATTTTACGAACGAAGGACAGGGTAAAAAGTGTGTCGCCTTTGCCGCTTCCTATCCCGGTAAGATTATTCCGATGAATTTGCAAGAAATCGGCGGGGAACTCATCTGCCAAAAGAGCGCCTTTTTGTGTGCGGCCTTAGGGACAAAAATTGACATCGCGTTCAGCAAAAAGTTTGGGGCGGGCTTGTTCGGTGGTGAGGGCTTCATCCTGCAAAAGTTATCGGGGGATGGGCTGGCGTTTGTTCATGCGGGCGGGACAATCATAGAGAAGCATCTGCAAGGCGAAAAACTATTGATTGATACCGGCTGTGTAGTTGCCTTCGAGCCGGGTATCAGCTACGATATTCAGCGTGCAGGCAACATGAAGTCCATGTTATTCGGCGGTGAAGGTTTGTTCCTCACCACGCTATCCGGTACAGGCCGTGTATGGTTACAGTCATTACCGTTCTCCCGTCTGGCGGATCGTGTACTCAGCAATATTCCGCCTGCACCAAAGTCAAGTTAGGCGCTTAGGGATACAACAATGCGGACTGAAGGACAGAGCAGGAATATCCCCTTGCAGGATGTACTATGTGATAAGCTTAACTTCACGATGGATGACGCTGTAGCCAATCAGCAGGGGACAATCACACCACAACAGATCGCCCGCCTTGAAGCACGAATCCAGCGCAACAACCACGCCCTTCAGCGCGTCGCACTCATCTTCGGGGCGGCGGTGATGCTACTTGTATCCAGCGTAGTACTGATGACCAGCCAATCATTCTCACTAATTTCGTTGTTCGTCGTGTGGATCGTTCTGCTACCGGGCGTACTGTTTCTGTTCGGTATGGCGTGGCTGATCCAGCGCACTTTCGGACGACAAACACTCCAACGCATTCACGCGCAACAATTTGAAGCCGTAGAGGGCCGCGTGCGCCTCTATCGAACATGGAGTGGAGCGCACCGGCAAATACAATTTGTCTTATCCGTCGGGGATATCGGCTTTGACATCGGGCGGCAGACCTGCCAGCAACTACTCGAGACCGAATTGCAGGATCAAC
>DAIMZF010000141.1:2473-8981 GCA_036734085.1 Aggregatilineales bacterium | reverse complement strand
ACGATGTTCACGGCGGATGGCTGGAAGTGGCGGTAGCTCAACCCGCTTTGTACCTCCATGCTCAAATCATCCATCAACTGGATGACATACGCGAGTTGTCGGTCAATCGTCGCCAGTTTTTCCCGCCGCTTGTCCTCGTCCATGCGGTCAAAGTAACGGCTTAGGATGTCCCGCGATGACTTAATCACCGCTAGCGGCGTGCGGATGTCGTGCGCTAAGGAAGAAACCGCCCGTTGAATCAGCGTGTTAAGCTCTTTCTCTTTTTGCAGGCGGGCTTTCAGGCGTTCTTGCTCTATCTTGATGTTATCGGCCTGCTTCTGCTCGGTGATGTCCTTAACCGCGCTGAAGAACCGCACCACACGCCCGGCCTCCGCGTCCCATACCGGCTGGCGCTGGACGTGTATCCACCGATACACACCGCTTTTATGCCGGATGCGATACTCACTCGTGGAAGGTTCGCCTGCTAGCGTCCGTTGCAGGTCAACGTTCACCCGTGCTTCGTCATCCGGGTGGATTAACACCAATGTTGACCAATCCGGCCTTTCATCCGGCGTATACCCCGTGATTCGTGCGAAAGCGCCCACCACCCATTCCACATTAAAGCTCATATCCGCGTTCACATAGATGGATGCCGCATAATCGGACATGAGTTCCGTCAGCATCTTGTACCGCGCTTCGCTTTCGCGCAGGGCGTCCTCCGCCCGTTTATGCTGGATGGCCGTGCCAGCGATGTGTGCCGCCGTCTGGATAAGCTCAATCTCGTCTTGGGTTGGCGTGCGCGGCTGGCGATAGTACAGCCCGAAAGTCCCCAGCACGTCCCCATCCTGGTTGACAATCGGGTGCGACCAGCACGCCCGCAGGCCATGTGCCGCCGCCAGTTCGCGGTAGTTCTTCCACAACGGGTCAATCTCAATATCTTCCACGATGACCAGCCGCTTTTCACTCGCCGCCGTCCCGCACGAGCCAACCCCCGACCCGCTGACAATGCCATCCACTTCCGCGTTGTACGCTTCCGGCAGGCTTGGCCCTGCACCGTGCCGCAGTTGCCCTGTTGCCGCGTCCAATAGCAGGATAGACCCCATCAATCCCGGTTGATGTTTCTCAATCGTATCAATCAACAGCGTTAAGATGTCCGTCAGGCTCTGGTTGCTGGTGATGACTTCCAGCACGTTATTCAGCCGCTTTTGCAGGACTTCATGGCGTTCGTATTCAGCAAAGTGATATACAGGGGGGAGCGCGGAGGAGGTTTGGTCGAGCAAGCGGTTTAAAAGCGCATCGGCAGAAGCACCGCTTTGTTCGGCGCGTTCTTTTAACCGTTGCCATGTTTCGGCACTAAGGTTAACTGTCTTGGTCATTTTGCTGGCGATCTTTATGTTCAAAAGGTCACAATGTAAGCACGTTGCTTGCTAGCACAAATTCATTATATAACCGTTTAAAGTTTTTCATCACAACCAATTAATAACGCTGTCGGGGTGCGTTTTGTTCCCACACGTAAATTTGCATATACTAGGGTAAAAATCATTCTGGACAATCAAGGGGCTATCCATCATGAAGCGTGTTTTATTTCTAGCAACGTTACTCCTCCTGCTGATGAGTTCCGCGCTTGCACCCCCCCTTTACGCTCAGCCGTCCGCCACTACGGGTACATTGACGGATGAGCAATTCTTTCAGGCGTTCCCCGTCACTGTCCCTCAGGACGGCCAGACGCTCGTCATCACGCTGGAAGCCGCAAGCGGCGACCTGGACACCCTGCTCTATCTGCTTAATCCGCAGGGCAACATCCTGGCACAAAATGATGATGTCGAGCGCGGCAACAGCAATTCGCGCATCGTGTACGCCAACGTCCCCGCCGGCGACTATATCATCATCGCCACGCGCTACAAAATGCAGGAGGGCACAAGCACGGGGGATTTTGTGCTACAAGTCCAGACGTTACCCCCCGCCGCCTCACCCGCCGCCTACGCCTTCACCCCGCCGGATTTCACCGCCGCCGGATACCCGCCCCTCAACCCCCAGCCCCGTGCGGAATGGACGGTCTTGGTGTATTACGGCGGTAGCTCCAATCTGGAGCCTGCCTTGCTTCAGGACATCGCGGAATTTGAACGCGCAGGCGGGAGCAGTCAGCAGGTGCGCGTCGTCGCCCTCGTTGACCGTCTGCCCACCCTTAACGACTCCGGCGAACAGGTCAAAGAAGCCGAGCTATTCGAGATTGTGCTGGACTCGAATCCAAGCGCCGTCGAATCCTTTACAGAAACCCGGCTGGGCAATATTGACTCCGGCGACGGCGAGACCTTCGCCCGCTTTTTAGCGTGGGGCATCCAACAATACCCCGCCCGTCATTATGCCGTCGCGCTGGGCGGGCACGGCGCGGGCTGGCGCGGCATCATCACGGATGAAGTCAACGACAACATCTTAAGCCTCACAGAACTACAATCCGCCTTCCTCACCGCCCAATCGCTCCTGCCACAAGGCCAACGCCTTGATTTGCTCATCAACGACGCCTGCCTCATGAGTAGCATTGAATATCACGCCATTACCGCGCCCTTCTTCGACATCTCCTATGCTTCGCCGGAAGTCGTGTTTAACCCCGCGCTGGATATGACCCGCCTGCTAAACGCGCTTAAGGCCAATACAACCAACGTGGATTTAGCGGATTTAGGCACACAGCTAACCACCGTCTACCTCAACGAAGATATGGCCGCCCTGCAAAATCCGTTTATCAACTACCTCACCCACGCCGTCACAGACCTGACCGCTTATGATGGCGTCGTGCAGGCCATAGACTCCTTCGCGCAGGTCTTCCTTGCCGACCCCCAACGCTACGCCATCGTGTTAGGCGAAGCCCGCGCCAACACCTACACCTATAGTCGCTTCCTCAACCAGACTGATTTGATTGATTTAGCCGACCTCATGCAACAAATCATCGCCCAAAAGCCGGATGCCGCTCTGCAAAACGCCGCGCAAGTTGTTATTCAGGCGTTGGATAGCGTGCGCTTGAGTAGCATCGGCGGTGACAGGCTGACGCCCGATGCCGGATATTACAACATCTACTTCCCCGCCCGCAGTACCGATTTTGCAAATGACTATCTCACGCAAAATCCGGTGGAATCGTGGGGGCAGGTCTTACGCGCCTACTATCAGCAGATGACCTATCAGGTATGGGCTTACCTGGACGACATCACCTTCGCGGATTCTCAAGGCATCACGCCCACACAAACTACGGTGGAAGCGCAAATCGCCTTCCATGCCCCCGCCACCCCCAAAGTAGAGCTTTCTTCCGCTTACCCGCCCGTCGGCAATGCCAACACCAGCTTCGCCGTCCAGACCACCATCACCGGGCGCAACATCGCACGCGGCCAATTCACTGCGGATTATGTGCTGGCGGAAGGCCGCGTCCAACGCCTGATGATTTCCCCCATCTACACGGAAGTGCTACAGCCGGACGGCACGGCCAGCTTCATCAATTCGTGGGGCAGTGGGGTGGAGCTTGGCTCGTTTGTGTGGGATGCTTATTTAGACGTGGTGGACGATGGCCTCACCAGCGCGCTGGAATTGCTCACCTTCACCGACGACACCGCCGCGCTACACGGGCGCTATCAGGTCAACGCGCTCACCAGTTGGAACGATGTCACCGTGCTGTTTGATAACAATACCGGGCAGGTTCAGCGCGTCGTCGGGCAGACTGCGAACAGCTTTGCGGATGTCACCATCCCCAACGGCGCGACCTTCCAGAGCTACCGCGAATACGTCACCGCCGAAGGCCGCACCACCCGCGAACCCGGCACGCGCTATGTCTGGGGCGATCTCACCCTTCAGGCCATCCCCGCGCCGGATGGCCTCTACAATCTCAGTTTCGAGGTCTTTACGCATGGCGGCGCGGTCAGTGGCGATACCTTCACCGTCACGGTCGATAACACCGACCTGATAGACGGCGTAACCGGCTTCATCAGCCTGGATGACGGCATCGCCTTAGCCCTCCCGCCGGATTGGTACGAATTTGAACTGATTGAGGACGAATACGGCCTGTATTACCTCTCCTACAACCCCGACGAGACCGCCTTTTATCTCGTCTGGTATGTGGATTCACTCGAAACAACGCTGGAAGACATCGCGCTGGACTTCCTCTACGAGATTTACAACACGACTGACCCGGCCATCTTCACGCCCACCACCCTAAGCGGCGCGGATGCCTTCTACTTTGAAGCGGAAACCGAAATCGGCTTTGGCCTTTTCTCTATCGCGGGTTATGTCGTGCTTCATCAGGATACCCCCTATGCGTTTATCATTGAAGGCGACGCAGGCACACCGGAATTTGAGCAAGGGCTGGCCTTCCTCAATGAATATATGAACCTTTTCGCCTTCGGGCAGGGGGGCTTCTGGGATATTGGCGTTTTAGCGGAGGTCAGCTACCCCATGCCCGCCGCATGGACGCCCACCCTAACAGAGGATGACATCTGGGAGGTCTTCACCCCGCCCGATGACGAAACCGGCTTAATCTCCGTGCGCCTCACGGAATTATACGTTGATTTAGACGCCACCGAGCCGGAGCAACAATCCCGTGAATTGCAGGACTATCTGCTGGAAACTTACCTGCCCGCAGGCTACACCCTCATCGCGGACGAAACCTACTACGGCCAGTATTTCACATGGCAGGCCGCGCTTTATATCGACGAAGTGCGCGGCGTGCGTGGGCGTATGTACGTCAGCGCGCTGGACGACTCCGGTTATGCCGTATGGGTAGAAGCCGCCCTCACGGATGCCACCATCTTTACAGAAATCTTCGAGCCAATTTTAGACGGCTTCCAGATTATCCCCTGACACACCTTGATAACCTAACTGCGGGGCACGAACCATCGTGCCCCCGTCCCCCGCCTTCACCGAAGATAGGCCAACTGTCCTACACAGGATTACGTCACCTATCGCATGGAGCCACCCCGTACCTGTTATAAAGTGGAGTCATGTTCTCGTGAACACAAGGAGTGAATAGTATGAGTATGAAATTTAAAGAAGGTACAGCAGTTAAAACAATGGGCGGCGATAAGGTCGGCAATATTGACCACATCGTTCTGGATCCCACCACCGACAAAGTAACCCATATCGTCGTCAAAAAAGGTTTCCTGTTTGCGGAAGATCGCGTTGTCCCCGTCAACGTGTTACGCCAGGCAGACGAAGACTATGTCATTCTGGATATGACCACCGACGAGTTTGAGGCGCTCCCCCAATATGAGGAGACACATTACATCCAGCCCAACCGCGACTATCGACCGCACGACTCCACAGAGGCCGATTGGGAGACAAAACGCCCCTTATTCTTTTATGCCGCGCCGCATACAGGGGTTTATCCCTATCATCTCGGCCCGGTGGGCGGCGTAAACCCTGACCCACAAATCAGGGAAACCGTCCGCAACGTGCCGGAACGCACCATCAGCATTGATGCAGGCACAAAAGTACGGAGCATCGACGGCGAACATGCCGGTGACATCAAGCAGACGTTCACCGACGAAAACGGCCACATCACGCACATCCTCATCTCTAAGGGCTTCATCTTCAAGACCGAGCGCCTGATTCCGGTGCATTGGCTAGACCAGATGAGCGACGATGAGATTCAATTGCACGTCCGCACAGAAGTTGTGGAAGACCTGCCGGAATATTCCGACTAGGGCAATCCCCCCCATTTAATATGCGGGGCACGGTCACACCGACCGTGCCCCGCGTTGCGTGTTTACTCAATGCTCAGGCTGTCAATCATCGCCAGGAACAACGCTTGGTTTTGCGCCAGTTCCGCCGGGTTGCTATAGCCGATGAACACCACACCGCCGCTTTCGGTGGTGATGAGTGCGCCCAGCACCGCGATATTCTCCGCAGACCCGGTGGTATAAATGCCATTACCGCCCGGCAAATCCGCAGGGGCGCTTAACTCCGCCGGAATTTGACCCAACAGCGTGGTTAATTGCGCGGGTGCTTCCCCCACAAGCGGCGTCTTGTTAATCTGAATATAGATGTTGCCCGCGTCCATGCGGTTGCTGAAGATGCCACCGGCGGCTGTGTCCCGGTTAAACACAAAGATTCCGGTGGTGGCGATAGGGTCAGACCATCCCGCCGGATAGCGAACCGTGATGCCGTCATTACTCGTGATGCTTTGTGCCAGCGTCGGTGCGCTGGCAGATTCCGGTACAGTGTTGTCGGTTCCGCCGCCATCAGCAGACCCACCCCCGCCCCCGCCGCCACACGCCGCCATCATCAGCGCGGCCAGCCCCAGCAGAATAATCATTGTAAATTGACGCATGATGTTTTTTCCCCGCTTATAAAGTCCGACAAATAGATAACGCTTGTTAATCACTTGTTAAACGCTATCCTACAAAATCGGCGTGCCGGAATCGTGACAAAATAAACACACGGGATAATACACAAAATAAACAAATGCATTGTACGGGCACGATATATCGTGCCCCACTTTATTTTGCATCCCCCGCGAATGTCGCCTAAAATCAACCAGACTTTCAATCTG
>DAIMZF010000141.1:0-2373 GCA_036734085.1 Aggregatilineales bacterium | reverse complement strand
GGAATCCGCATGGATATAAATAAGGAGCGCACATGACCCCCTTAGAGCAAGCACTGGAGAATTTGAAACGCACGCTGTTAGCCCATAAACTGCCTACAGATTGGTATGTGATACCCGATTATGATGGCTTTAAGCCCGTGCTCAACAAAGACCGCGTGGATGTCTACTGTCTGGAAGCCAATCTCGGCCCGACGTTGCGCGTGCCCGACCACGACCTCTACGCCGCCATTCAATTCTTCGACCCGGATTACCCCAATATGGGCTTAATCCTAACGTATCTGCGCCACCGTGAGCATCACACCTTAGGGCGCGAGGTTGTCATATTCGAGAAGAAGACCGACTATAATCTCAGTGTCGTCTTCCTGCCGGAAGCACACATGGCCTTCACGCATCTGGATCCACACGGGAACGGTAAAGGCATTAACATCCAACGCTATGCGTATATTGATATTGCCAGAGAGGAATTTTTGCCCGCGTTGCGTTATACAATGGATTTATCGCTCAGTGTGGCGCGTTATGGTCAGCTAGCGCAGATTGCTGTGGACTTCCGGGATACCCCCACCGGCTTGTTAAGCTTCCTGACGAAGCCACTCGGCCTTCTGGCGAAAATGCACGACATCCCCCACAACGGCCAGCCATCACAGATTCAGATTCCACTCCGCAAGCCCAACGATGAGGGCGTCTATCGGTTGGAAAGCTCAACCGCGCTCGATGAAGGAATCGCCATCGCCCACCGCTACCTGCGGATGAACCAGCGCAAAACCTAACGCACAAACTAAAAAATGCACTGGTGGGGCACGAACCATCGTGCCCCGTATGCTTTTGGGATTACTTGAAGAACGGTTGCAACGCCGGGTAAAGCTGACGATACACCGCGTAGGGCGCTTCATACGCGCTGGCATCCGCGCTCGGCCTCACACGTTCCCCCGTGATAATCAGCGATTGGCACGCGCTCGCCACATCCGCAAACGCCCCCACCCCCACGGCGGATAAAAGCGCCGCGCCCAGCGCGCCCGCCTCCGGTGTATTCACGTTCACCAACGGCTGGCCGATCACGTCCGCGATGATTTGTTGCCACAACGCGCTTTGTGTGCCCCCACCACTGATGCGAACCTCTAGCTCCGCCGGGATTCCGGCCTGCTCAATCAGCGTGAAGCTGTCTTTTAGGCCAAACGCCACCCCTTCCAGCACGGCGCGGGTCATGTGGGCGCGGGTATGCCGCGACGTAAGCCCGATGAACGCCCCGCGTGCGTTCGGGTCGGGGTGGGGCGTGCGCTCTCCGGTCAGGTACGGCAGGAAGAACAGCCCATCGCTCCCCGCAGGCACGCTTTTAGCCTCTTCCAGCAGGGCGTCATACGCCAGTCCCGGCGCGATTGTCTCCCGATACCATCCCAGGCTCCCCGCCGCGCTCAACATCACCCCCATAAAGTGCCACATGCCCGGCACAGCATGGCAGAAGGCGTGCAAGCGTCCTTCCGGCTCATAGGCGTATGTCGCCAAAGGCGCGAATACCACGCCGGAAGTCCCCACCGTTAAGCCGATGATGTGCGCTTCCACCGCGCCCATGCCCACCGCGCCCGCCGCTTGGTCGCCACCCCCCGCCATCACAGGCGTTCCCGCTTGTAATCCCGTTAATTCCGCGATGCGTTGCGTAATCTCCCCCGTGATTTGTGTGCCTTCATGCACTGGCGGCAACCATTCCGCCGGAATATCCAGCGCGGCCAGCACCTCACCAGACCACGCCCGATTCTTGACATCCAGCAACGAAGTCCCGGCGGCTCCGGCTAAGTCGGTGGCATACGCGCCCGTCAACTGGTAGCGGATGTAATCCTTGGGTAACAGAATATGCCTGCACCGGGCGTAAACCTCCGGCTCATGCTCACGCACCCACAGGATTTTCGGCGCGGTGAAGCCCGTCAGCGCCCGGTTGCCGGTCAGTTCAATCAACCGTTCAAACCCGATTTTTTCCGTCATCCAATCACATTGGGCTTGCGTGCGCTGGTCGTTCCACAGCATCGCCGGGCGCAGGACTTCCCCCGCTTCATCCAGCATCACCAGCCCGTGCATCTGCCCGGTAAGCCCGATTGCCTTTATCGCATCCCCCGTGAGCTTGGCCTGTGCCAGCGCCTCACGGATTGCCACCACCATGCCTTCCCACCAGTCACGCGGGTTTTGTTCGCTCCATAGCGGCTTCGGTTGGCTGATGGGCTGTGCCTTACTCCCGACAGCCAGCACCGCGCCGCGTTCGTCCATAATCAACGCTTTGGCGCTCGTCGTGCTGATGTCCAACCCCATGAAGTAAGCCCGTGAGTCAGCCATCACCGCACCCCAAACAGAATATCTAAAGTCAATTGGTCGAGTTGTTCATACGGC
>DAIMZF010000140.1:0-9003 GCA_036734085.1 Aggregatilineales bacterium | reverse complement strand
CTTCCTGCAAGAGCATGTTGATGTCCAGCACGTTAGTAATCTGCTTGGATACCTCTGCCGCCACGCGCAGGTCGCGTGTACGCTCCTGTACGCGGATTTCCAGCGTTGCGGAAAGTTGCTCAATCTCTTCAATGCGCTCGTTACGATCATTAATGGACTGCACCAGATTATCCGTCATCGTGTCGAAGGCACGCCCAAGCTGACCAATTTCCGTGATGAGGGCTAGCCCGGCGCGTTGGCTATAGTCCCCGCGCATGACGCCGCGTGCGACTTGCGTCAGGCGGGCGATAGGCCGTGTGAGCCAGCGCGTGACGCCCTGCCCGATGAGCAAGGCGATAGCCGCCGCCACTGCCGCCACAATCAAGCTGACGGTCTGCACCTGGTTGATTGCCGCGAATGCTTCCGACGCTTCGATTTCGGCCATCAATGCGGATTCCAGCGCCGGAATCCACCGATACACACCGATGACCTCCCGCCCACGATAGTTGTCGTAGAAGTCATTATCACTCTGCTGGAGCAAGGCCAGGCCGATGCCCTCACTCACGAGGGGTTGCCCGACGCTGTCTTCTTCAAAGCGGTTGGGCGTCACCAGCAAGCCCGCCGCGTTGACCAGATACGTCTCGCCTGTGTCGCCCAGCCCCACATCGGATTGCATAATGCTGGCGAGTTCCGCCAGGCTCAAGCGCCCGGCCAGCACGCCGATGATGTCCTGCGAGTCGTCCGTGCGGAACACCGGCCCGGTGACAATAATCTCTAGCTCGCCCGTCAGCGCGTTAAGCGTCGGGGATTGCACGGTGGGCGCGGTCAGGCTGGCGGTAAAGTACGGCTGACTGCTCACATCATCAATGCGTATATCCGTCGCGGTGGAAAGCCGTACCTGCCCGCGCAGGTCATACAGGAATAACTCCTCGAATGACCCTTGCACGCTCAACTGATTCCGCAGGAAGACGCGCACGGTGTCATTCAGGCGCGGGTTGGGCAGGGGGTTGTCCACAATAGAGCGCATATCCCGCACTTGAATGGCGTTTGCCAGCAGGATGTTCAAACGGATTTGGCCGTTTTCCAGCCAACGGTCAATTTCCTGTGCGCGAGATTCTGCGATGGAGGTCATCTGGTTAACGGCTTGCTCCCGCGCTTGTGTGCCAAACAAGCTGGACGCAATCAGCACGACCGCCATCACTGGCACGACGGCCAGCAAAACAGAATAAGTATTCAGCGCCGCGCCGATGCGTATACGCACTCTAGGCGCGGCGGGTGTTTGTGTATTGGCTTCCATCAGCGACCCTTTAATCACATACCGTCCAGTTATCACCCTCTTGGGCAACGTTGAACGTCCCTAGCGAGACTGGCTCCAGGCCATCACGTACCCAATTCCCGGCACAGGTGACGGTTGTCTCCCCGTCGAATGTACACGCGAGGTCATCCAGGCGCGGGTTAGTGGCGATGACGGCTTGTGCTTCGGCTTCATCCAGCACGATGTTCGCGGCATTTGCGGCGCATGTTAACGCGCTCACGGTCTGCACGTCAATATCGACTAACGCGGCGGTTAGCCACATCTCCGTGATGGTGGCCGGTTCTTCCATAGCGATGAGGTCGCCCGTGACAGGATTCACGCCCGTGGTCAAGCCACCAAAGGCTAAATCGCCACCAATGGCAATCACCTGGTCATAAATTTCCTGCGGCACATCGGATTCATGCGGGTTAGCAAAGGAAATACCGCCGTTTTCCAGGCTCAAAACGTAGATGTTGCCACCGGGAAAAGCGTCGAGGTTGCCTTCCAGCAATGCGGAAACCATATCGTACACGCCGATGTTCACGCGCTTAAGGGCGCTACTGATGATGAACGACGCGCCCGGCGCAGTCCCGCCGCCAAATGACGTAAAATATTCGTCCTGGTCTACGCCGATGACGTAAACATCCTGTGCGGCGGCGTATAAAATACCTTCGCTCCCGGTGACTCCGGCGGCGTTAAAGACCACATCCGCGCCGCGCCCGATGACTTCCTGTGAATAGGCGATGCCCTCATCCGCGTTATCAAACCCGCTTAAGTAGCGGCCTAATGCGGTGATGTTCTGCCCGGTGACTTGTGCGGCCAGGCGCACGCCTTCTTCAAACCCATGACGGAAACGCTTAATCACCGGGATGCGCGGCCCGTAAATCCCCGCGACAGTGCCGCTTTCGGTCACTAGCCCGGCCAGATAACCCATTAAAAACCCGGCTTCGTCATCACGGAACTGGATGCCGACATAGTTCTGGGGGCCGTCCTCTAAATACTGGTCAATCCCGATGAAGTAAATATCCGGGTTGTTCTGCGCGGCGGCCAGCGTGTCTTCCCCCAACAAAAAGCCGACGGTCACGACCACATCAAAGCCATCGTTGATGCAGGTCTGGATGTTGGACGCCCAATCTTGCGGGCCGTTGGACTCTAAATAAATGGTGTCCTCTGGTGAGAGGTCATAATCCCGGCGGATGTCGAGCAATCCACTGTAAGAAACCTCATTAAATGTGCCGTCATCCACCCGCCCGATGTTGAGCACCATACAAATACGCGAAATCGCGTCATCCTGCGCCATGACCAGTTGTAATTGCAACCCCAACAGGCCGACCAGTACCACGAACACCGCAAGGCATTTCTTGACCATTTTTATTTGTCCTCCGTCAGATTGGAAAGTCCCTCTTGCTGACGGTGATTGTAACGGTTTAGGCGAAGCCGCGCCAAGTTTTAGGTGTTAAGAATTGTTGACGTGCGGTAATAAAGTTGATTTATGCGGGTCAGATGCGCTTTTCTTAAGCTAAAAGCTGTACCAGGATGCTCAACGTCAGGGCGCTGGTGAGTGTACTCAGGATGAGCGTCGTCGTGATAAGCTCTACGTCGCCGTCAAATTGTGTGGTGAGCGCAATGCCAATCACCGCCGTCGGCATCGCGTGTTGGGTAATGCCGACCAGCCGCGCTAACCCCTCCATGCCCAGCATCCCGCTCACCATCCACGCGATGAAGGGCGCAATCACCAGCGTCGTGAACGTCGCGGCCAGTACCGGACGCAGGCGCGACATGTCGAACTGGAATCGGCTGATTTGTATGCCAATCAAAATGAGCATCGCCGGGATCATCGCCGAGCCGAGAATCGTCATCGACCGCGCCAACGGCAACGGCAGGACAATCCCGCCTAAGTTGATGATGAGTCCCGCGACGGTGGCATACAATAACGGCGTGCGGAAGACGTTCAGCAGGGCGGCGCTGACCGAGAGCGTGCCCGACCCCCGCGACGCGATATAAACCCCCAGTGTGTTCACGACAATCACAGAAACCGAGTAGTAGATGATTGCCATACGTTCCGCTTCCAGGCCATACGCGAAGGTATTAAACGGGATGCCGTAATTCGCGCCATTAAACAGCAGGACGGCCAGCACCAGCGCATTGGTAGCGCGGCGATCCAGGCGGAGCAGGTAGGCTATAAGGTAGCCCACCGCGCTGACGGCGATCGCGGAGATGACCACCAGCCCGACAATCTGCGCCAGCGCGTCTGCCTCCAACCGCACATTCTGGAAGCCGTCAATCACTAAGGCGGGCGCGAACAGATAAATGATGGCACTGGAAAACGTCTTCGTATCCGGCGCGAGACGCCGCCCGTAAAACACGCCCGCCGCCATGACAATGAAGATGGGCAGGATGACGTTGATCAGGGTGTTGAGCATAGTGTGTCTGTCCTTTAAGCGTGGTAAGAATGTCCCGCGACTAGAATCATGTATAGCTTGATGCACACAGCAAGTAAAAGTATTTTGGGAAATTTTTAATCATTCAGCCATAAAACTAGCGTATAATGACAAGACATACCCTTGTAAGGAATTTTTTAAAAGACCATGTTAAGCATTTTAATCGTCGAAGACAATTTGAACATCCTGGAAAATGTCTCTGAGATATTGGGGTTTGCAGGCTACCATACCTATAAAGCTCAGGATGGCGAAGAAGCACTCAAAATCGCGGTAGCCCACCGCCCGGACATCATCCTGACGGATATAGAGATGCCAGAGATGGACGGCTGGGAGATGGTGCAACGGCTACATATTGACGAGCGCACGTCAAGCATTCCGGTGATATTCCTGACAGCCTATGCGGACGAGATGCACAAAATCCGTGCGGAAGCACAAGGCGTGGTTGGTTACCTGGTCAAGCCGTTTACCAATAGCGAACTGCTGGATATGGTACAACGTTACGGCTGACTTTCTCCCCCCAACCGTCACCGCGCCGCAACGGGTGACCAATCAATAAATTTTTTGCTCAACGTCGTTGCTTTTTATCATCCCCCCATCACAAGCATTACGCCGCATAAAACACAGGACGCCCTTGACATAAAGGCGCGACCAGCAAAACCACCAGCATCATCATCACCGCAGAGGTTAAACACCATACACAACTCGCGCCGATGACAAACGGCTCCAAAAACGTCAGATAGGTGGAAAAAGCGACTCCGCTTAAGGCCAGCACGAACAGCAGGGTATGGGCTATGCGTGCATCCCATAAATGACCCACCGCCCACGCCCCCATCATCACCAGATACCCCACCACGCCGATGATGCCGATGGGCACACCAAACACATAAGCATAATTGCTTTGTTGTACAACGTTACAATGGCCGATGACGCCGCAGGTTGCATCCGTCAGCGTTGTTTCCACATAGGCCAGATACCCCGCCACCAGTAAACCGGCTAGTAACACCAACGGGATGAACGTCCCGGATAGCTGGCTAACGGATTGTGTACGGAGCAAGCCCATGCTCAAGAGCGATAATATGACCAGCACGCCCAGCGCGATGATAAACGGGGTCGCATCTCCCGAACTCCCCAGCAGGAGCGACAAACTGAGTCCGACGCCCAGCAAGGCGCTCAACAAAAGCACCCACCGCCCGCGCATGGAATCCATTGTCCGCAATAAGCGGGTATCCTGCCGCATGAATAAGCGCCATCCGGCCAAACCCGTTAAGCCCAGTACATAGATTAACCCCATCAACACGACAACAGCGACGACATTCGCCGGGTCATCGCTAAAACTCCCGCGCTGGATGCTGGATGCTCCATTGTCAGGTGTTTCGACACCGGCTGGCAGGTTAAACGCCGCGAAGTAAGCGGCAATATCCGGTATGGGCGGGTATTGGATGCCGCCATCTGCCAGACCAGCGCGGATGATACCCGGCGCACGGTTGGGGATGTCTACCGCGCCTATCATCACGGTATCACCGATAATCAGCATCGGCACACCCCGCGAAGGGATGTTCATGGCGGTAATGGCGGTTGTCATCAACTCACTGCCTTGTGCGCTGGCAACGTTGACAAACATCACCTGCAACTGCTCGCCAAACTCTGCTTGAATGTTCGGCCAGTGGTTGTCAATCACGGTGTGGCAGTGCGGGCAAGTAGGGGAATAAAAAAAGACTCCATAGACAATGGGTTGTGACTGGGCTTGCGAAAGCGGCAAAAACAGCATATAACCCAGCGCAATCAATAACTTGATGAACGTTGTCATCATCTATCCTTTGAATCACATCATCACAGCGTGAATTTATGATTCCATGATGACAGATTGTAGATTGCCCTATCCGGTACATTCATCCCGATTCATCTGTGACAAATATCACAAAGGCGATAACCCACCCGGAATAACCCGCCAGATGAGGTACAGCGAAAAAGCCGCCAATGGCACAGCCATCAGCACCACCGTGATAATCCCCCATCGGTCATGCAGGAACAACCCGCGCCACGCATCCACGCCCAGCGTCAGCAGGACGCCCAACGGAATCAGCAGAGGGAAGGTATAGCGCCCCTGATATTGCTGAAATTCGCTGTTGTAATACAGGTAGGCGGCCAGCGCACACGCGACGGTCAAGGCCAGCAAAATCACAGACGCCGCCGACACCCGCGTATACATCCTGCGCCATAAACCAATGCCCACCCCCGCCACAGCCACGATGAGCGCAATCAGGATGACCCCGTACCAGCTATCGCGCATCGGCAGTCCCATCCACCCGAATTGTCCCCAGAAGCTATTAAACGAAATGCGTGTAAATTCCGCCAGATAGCCGCCCCAGCCCAGTAACGCGATGCGCTCTTGGGTGCGTGCTTGCCCGACGACCACCGCATCATGCGCCCGCAAGCCCAGAAAATCCGGCACGCCGTAGACTATTAAGTTCCGCCCCCACCACAGGCCGCCGAACACCAGCGCAGGCAACAAAAACCACGCGATAGCGCGCAACAACACGCGGAAGTCGCGCACCTCATCGTGCTTATGTGCTTGCCACCAGTGCAAAATCAGCGCGATGCCCAGTACCCCCGCCATAAAATAAGTCGTCGCTTTGGTGATGAAACCCACACCGACCACCACCCCCAGCATAAAAGGCGTCACCCGTTGCCCAAAAACCGGCACACGCTGGACGTAAGCCACGCCCAACACCAGCCCGACGCCAACCACCGCCCAGCCCAGCGCGTCATTATTGACCGATGTCAGGATGTGCAGGTGCATCGGCTGGAAGGCGACAAACGCCGCCGCGCCCAGTCCAATCATGCGCCGTTCCGGGAACATCAGCACGCCGACGCCATACGCACACAGGATAATCACAATCCCCCACAGCGCGGATACAAGCCGGAGCGCGGTCAGGTTGCCGTTGGTCAGCACATAGACGGGCGTACTGAGCAGGTAGTACAACGGCGGTTGATGGTTTTCGTAGCGGATAGCGGCGATTTGTTCGGCGGTTACGCCCTGCCATTGGGCGGATTTATACGCTTCCAGTGCCGGGCTATCCCAATCACCAGCGCGGATAACGGGGATTTCCCCGTCCGCCAGTTGTGCGATGTAGGTATAATGCGCGGGTTCATCCGGCGCTTGCCATGCGGGGGTACGGGTGACGAACAGGGCGGCTAACGCCACATAAGCGGTGATAATCACCAGCAGGATTAATCTATCGCGCATCGGTTCTCCCATTCCACCATAGCCAAACAGATTTCACTTTGCTATAATGCCGCCACAATCCACAACATATGGAGAGGTCGCATAGTGGACTAGTGCGCTCGCCTGGAACGCGAGTATGGTGAAAGCCATCGTGGGTTCGAATCCCACCCTCTCCGCCTCTAGTCACCATCCAGCACAAACCAACATAACAGCTAACAAGCGATGCCGCCGCCGACAGTCGCGGCGGCGCTGTGTTAAAAACGGTCAATCACCGCCACGCCCTGCACGCCGAAGCGCGTCATCGCGTCCAGCACGGCGGGCGCTTCCGCCAGGCTCACACGCTGGGTCACCAGCTTGTGCGGCTGGAGCGTCCCGGCTTGGATCATGTTGAGCAAATCCCCAAAAGCGTGCGCCTGCATCCCATGACTGCCGTAAAGTTCCAATTCCCAACTGATGACACGCCCCATCGGTAACGGCGGGTTAGCGTCCGCGCCAGCCAGAAGCCCCACCTGCACCTGACGCCCGCGCTTGCGTAAGCTGAGGATGCTATCGCGGCAGGTGGCCGCACTGCCCAGCGCGTCCAGCGCCACATGCACCCCGCCGTGTGTCAGGCTGTGGATGGCCTCTACGGGGTGAGTCTCGGTTGAATTGATGACAAATTCCGCGCCGACGCTGTTCGCCAACGCCAACGCGCCCGGCTGAATATCCACCGCAATCACCCGTGCGCCTAAGCTGGCGGCAATCATCACCGCAGAAAGGCCGACTCCGCCGCACCCATACACCACCACCCATTCGCCTGCACGGGCTTTGCCCTGCACCACAACCGCCCGGAACGCCGTGATAAAGCGGCATCCTAAGCTGGCGACATCCACGTAATCCAGCGCATCCGGGATGCGTACCAGGTTCACATCCGCGTAGGGCAACGCCACATATTCCGCAAAAGACCCCCACCCGGTAAAGCCCGGTTGATAGTAGTTGTCACAAATCTGCTGATTCCCGGTGGCGCATTGTGGGCATGTGCCACACCCCAAACAGAACGGCACAGTCACCCGGTCAGACTCACGCCAGCGTTTGACATCCGCCCCCACTGCGACGACTTCGCCTGCAAGTTCATGGCCGGGAATGTGGGGTAGCGTGTGGATGTCGGCGTCGTGGCCTTGCCAGCCGTGCCAGTCGCTCCGGCAGATGCCGTTGGCACGCACGCGGATGACGACTCCATCTGGCGGCGGGGTGGGGTCTGGTAGGGTCTGGATGCTAAGAGGTTGCCCGAAGGCGTGGAAGAGTGCGGCTTTCACGGTTGGTTTACCTGCCTGCTTGCGCGTGGTGGATAGAATGAATTCGGCTCAATGTGCCTATCGCCTTCAGTATACAACCGCCATTTTCCTGCGGCAACAGATAGTTCTTGTGTGGGGCGGCGTTGCGGCGGGCAGGGATGTTAAGCGCGACCCAAAATTGAAAACCTGAATCAATGGTGATGAAATAAAAACTATGTCATAATCATAAATGGTTCCGCTTATCTAATCAGGGTGAAGTCATGGCACGTATTTTTATCTCATACAGCCGGGCAGACCGCCAGTTTATAGACCAGTTTATCCCGCTTATTCGTCGCGTGTATGGCAACGATAGCCTATGGTTCGATGACGACATTCACGGCGGTGTCGATTGGTGGCAGATGATCCTCAATGAGATTGAAAAATGCGATATTTTTGTCTATCTCATCTCCAACGAAGCCCTGGAATCATCCTACTGCCAAGCGGAATTCCGCGAAGCCTTACGGCTGAAGAAGCAGGTTATCCCGGTGATTGTACGCCGCTTAAATCCGGCGTATCCGGGCAGGATAGCGGACGATTTAGCGGAGATTTTGCGCCGGATGCAATATGTTGATATGTCCGGCGGCTTCCGGGATGCCAACACGATAGCGTCTTTATATGCCGCCATAACACGTTTAAAGAGCGCCATCCCACAGCAACCGCCTCCCCCTGTCACACTTACACCCACCGCACAGCCCCCTGTGCCGGATACGCCCCAGCGCAAAAATAACGCGGCGATTTACGCGGTGATAG
>DAIMZF010000139.1:0-9018 GCA_036734085.1 Aggregatilineales bacterium | reverse complement strand
GACCCAACCGCTTTGGGCTTATCCGGCATCCGGGCAAGCGCGGCTTCCAGACGTTCAAACACGTCCTCCTGCTGGGGCTGACCAACATAACGGAATGTGCTACACGCATAAGCGATAAGCGGCAAGGATTCATCGGCCAGCGCGGGGTACATCGCATCATAAGCGGCTTGTACTTTAGTAGCACCGAGAAAATGCAGGCTGACGAAGCGAATATCAACGTCAGGATGGGTGACTTTTTCCGCCGCTAATGCGATGGCGCGATGTACGTCAGCAAACGCGGCGACAAACAGCGCCATGTACACCGTTTCGGCATCCGTAGAAGCTAATGCCTGCCGGTGCGCGTCCGGATGGGTCAGCATCTCCAGACACATGCTAAGTTGAGCGTTGATGTGTTTGGCATCCGTAGACTCCCACGCGAAGCCAAACCACACATTTAAAGCCCGTGTCACCGCGCTAAAGCGCGCCAGGTCATGGTCGATAATAAGTTGAATCATGCGTTTGAAGGCGTCCGGGTGGGCTTCGTCCACTGTCTCAAGGATGACCTGCCGCAAGCCCTCTTGCCTCTGTGCGGCCAGCAACAGACGTTCTATGAAGTCCCAACCATCGGGGCGGTTAGCGGCCAGAAGCGCAGTAGTGACATGGTAGCCCATAATGCCGACTTCGTGTTCGCCCTTCGCGGAGGCAACCAGCAAATCGAATAGTTCATCACCGAGCGGGTCATCACTGCTGATGACCGCCGCCAGCAAGAGGCCGATGCTGTTCACCGCCGCGCCGTATTCCAGATAAGGCGCATATTGCGCCAGCCAGACCAGTGTCTCATCATAGGCATTTGTGCGTTGATTCAGGTTTCTTAACCAATTGACTCGTTTCTTGAGTGTGGTTTCCGGGTTTTGCGGCGCACGGAAAGCACGGCGGTCATAGCTGGTTTGATAGGGTATATGCTTGAGGTATTGCCAGCCCATCTCCAGATAAGAGGCTATTTTGGGCATCAGCGCGTGGAAAATCTGCGTGCGTTCCGCCGGAGAGAGTGCATCTAGCTGGTTGAGTGCGGCATCCTGCCGTTGTTGGATGATGAGGGGGTCTTTGGGATTATGCGGGATAACTTCGCCGTTTGTGTCATAGCGCATGATGGCGTAAGCGGGCGCACGCAGGGCTTCCGGCAATTGTTTGATGTCGTGTAATTGCGAAAATTCGGTTCTAACGCGCTCGCTACGTTTATCCAGCAAATATTGGGCGATTGCATCCGGTGTTTTCATGGCGGGTTAGCCTCCTGCCAGCGCGACAAGCCGCACAAAGAGCATGTGGGAATCTTCGCCGATGAATACCGTCTGGTCGAGCGTGGTCTGCTGTTTGTCATCAATAAAGACGTAATACAGGCCGTCTTCAAATGCTTGGAGCGCGGTCTGCACAGCGGCGTCCGGGTCTACATCCTGTTGCAAGTCGCGCTCACCGGAATCAATCTTGCCACGCTCTGCCGCCGCCGCGATGTCCTGCGGGGAAAGCACCTGCGCCAGTTTGCGCTCCGTTTGGCGCTGATGGAAGGCTTCGACTTCCTTTTGCACAACGTAGGTTATCAAGTCACGGAGGGTTAATCTACCAGAGTCGGTATTTTGGGGTGGTAGGGGCAACCGATAGCCGGTCAGCACCGGGCGCTTTTGCCCGATGACTTTTGCATCAATAAATAAAGTAGACACATTACGCACTTTCTGGTGATGATAAATAATTAAATCATATAGCACAAGAGTTCTGAGTGTCAATATAGGGAGACAAGCGCAGAGTCGCTGGCTTTATCATCCTCCGCGCCCCTATGCCCTGTTAGAAAGTGACCAACGGCACGACAACAGCACATTCTTGACAAATCGCAGAATCCAGATTACATTATACGAAACTTATTTCATTCAGTGAAAAAAGAAATTATGGCTTCTTCCCAACGCGCCAACCGTGACCTTGTGAAGGCGATTAACCAGAACCTCATCCTCAATATTTTGCGGCGTGAAGGCACGTTGTCCCGCACCCAATTAACGGAAATCTCCGGCTTGAGTGGCGGGGCAGTTTCACAGATTATTACTGAGCTTCTACAAAATCAGTGGATTCTTGAAGTCGGCGCGGGTGATTACACGGGCGGACGGCGGCAAACCCCTTTAAAACTCAATCCTTCCATTGGCTACGCGCTAGGCATCAAAGTGATGGAAAACCGTGTCGTATGCGCGGTGACCAATTTTGAGGCGCGCATCCTGTATTATTACGAATCTGTGGTAGAAACAGACGGCAAGCCAGAGACCATCTGCAACGCACTGGCGAATATCATCCAGATTGTGATTAAAAGCTCCGGGTTGGCGCATCATCAGTTTTTAGGGGTGGGTGTCGGGCTGGCGGGTGTCATCTATGCGGATAAAGGCATTGTGCATTATTCACCCTTCTTCGGCTGGCAGGATGTCCCACTGGCGGCGATGTTGCAGGAGCGCGTGGGGCTACCTGTGACCATTGAAAATGATGTGAATACGCTCACTTTAACCGAGCATCTATTCGGCGCAGGCCGTCATCACCGTGAGGTCATCGTGATTACGGTGGGACGTGGCATCGGCATGGGGATGATCCTTCGGGGTGAACTGTATCGCGGGTTGCAGGGCGGCGCAGGCGAATTAGGGCATATCGTGATTGATGCCGGGCGCGTCCTGGCCGGGCAGGATGGCACGCTGGAAAATCTCGCGGCAGACCCCGCCGTACTCCAAAGCTATGAAGGGTTAAATTCCCGCCCGCTTACGGATTTAACAGCCATTACCCAAGCGGCGATGAATGGCGACCCTCATGCACAGGCCGTATTAAGCCTAAGCGGGGAGTACATCGGCATGGCGATTGCCAATGTGGTTAATCTGCTATCGCCGGAGATGGTGATTATCAGTGGTGAGGGCATCATCGCGGGGGATTACCGCCTGAAGCCCATGCTAAAAGCCATGAAGCAACATACGTTTAATGGCTTGCTAGACCATGTGCAAATCATCATCGAGCCAACCACCGATAAAGCATGGGCGCGTGGCGCGGCTACCCTTGTTATTAGCAAGGTGTTTCAGGCGCCGTCGATTGAGTCCGTGACTGTCGATTGATATTTTTTTAACAAAGTTTTTTCACTTAGTGAAAGATGTTTGAAAGATGGCAGGATATACCGGCTGGCAAAAATGGAAATGGGTGCTTTTCTTCCTTGCGCCTAGCCTGCTAGGGTTGTTGGTCTTTATTGTGTATCCCATTTTCGCGTCGTTGTGGCTGTCGTTCCACGAATGGAACCTGTTACGTCCGCCGCGCTTTGTGCAATTCGCTAACTTTGAAGAACTGCTGGCGGACAAAGCCTTCTGGAACGCGCTCCGTTACACAATGATGATGATTGTGATTTATGTGCCCAGCGCGTTTGTCCTGGGGCTGGGGCTGGCGTTGTTCCTCAACCGCAAGTTACCAGGCATGATCATCGTTCGCACGGCCACTTTTTTACCTGTGGTCGCATCATGGGTGGTTGTTTCGCTCATCTGGAAGTGGATTTTTAACCCGCAGTATGGGCTTATCAACTATGGGCTGGCGGAAGTCGGCATTGATGGCCCCGCGTGGTTGTTCCAGCCGACAAGCGCGATGATTGCCATTGTGCTAACGAGCATCTGGAAGGATGTCGGCTATATCGCCCTGCTGTATCTGGGTGGGTTGCAGTCTATCTCCGAGACTTATTACGAAGCGGCACGCATCGACGGCGCAACACCCTGGCAGATGCTCCGCAAGATTACCCTGCCCCTGCTAACGCCGACGATGTTCTTCATTGTGATTACCCTGCTGATTAACTACTTTCAGGTGTTCGAGCAAGTCTGGCTGATGCCTATGCGCGATAGCGCGGCAGATCGTCAGGTAGAAGTCATCGTTACGGAAGTCGTGCGTAACGCCTTTAGCTATAGCCGCATGGGGTACGCCTCCGCGATGTCGTGGGTGTTATTCGCCATCATTTTTGTGATTACCTTCGTTCAAATCCGCTTCCAGAAGCAGTGGGTGTATTATGAGAATTAGCCAGCCTCTGCCGCGCACAGCACACACATCACCGGGCATGTTTACCCTGCCACCCATCAATTTATGGCGCTTGGCCGCCTATGGCCTGATGCTATTGCTCATCATCGTGATGGTTTTGCCGTTCGCGTGGATGTTCAGCACATCGTTGAAGTCGCAACAATATATTTTATCCACCACGCCCCAGCTTATCCCGTCGCCCATCACAGTAGAAAGCTATCGCCAGCTTAGCCAACGCATCGACTTAACGCGCACCGTGTTTAACAGCGCCTTTGTCGCAGGCGTCGGCACGGTAGGACAGGTGCTGGTCTCCGCGATGGCGGCCTTTGCGTTCTCGCGGATACAGTGGCGCGGGCGTGATACGGTCTTTATGTTGTATCTGGCAACGATGATGATTCCGTCGGTGGTGCTGGTCATCCCGCAATTCATCCTCATACGCTCTTTGGGGTGGATGAACACCTATCAGGCGCTCATCGTGCCGGGATTGTTCAGCGCGTTTGGCACATTTTTATTGCGCCAATCCTTCCTGCAAATCCCGAAGGACTTTGAAGAAGCCGCTTTTGTAGACGGCGCGAATCACTTCACAATCTTCTGGCGCATTATCCTGCCACTTGCCAAGCCCGCTATCGCCACGCTGGTGATCTTCAGCTTTATGGGCTTCTGGAATGCGTATCTGTATCCGTTGTTTGTCGCCCGCCGCGCCGCCGTGATGACGTTGCCTGTGGCACTGGCAACATTGCAGGGTGGCCCGCGTGCGCTAACGGAATGGAACATTGTGATGGCTGGGTCGGTGGTGGCCGTCCTGCCTATTTTAATGGTGTATCTGCTGGCACAACGCTGGTTTGTGCAGGGCGTGATGTCCAGTGGTATTAAAGGTTAGGTTTCTAGCGGGCTTGCCTCAATTTTCTGGGGGGAATTACCCGTTTTTAAACAAATTACATTCTATAGAATAAAGAGGAAAAAACAGCATGTTACGCAAATTAGTCTCCTTATGGGTTCTGTTGATGATGGTGATGACGCTGGCTCCGGTGACGGCGCAGAGCACAGTCACCCTACGCTACTTCACTTTTTCCGCCGCCCCAGACCATCTGGAAGACCTGGACACCATTATCCAGGCCTTCGAGGATGAAAACCCGGGCATTGAAATTGAAGTTGATACCGCGCCCTTTGCGGATTACTTCACCCTGCTTCAATCGGACGTGTTAAGCGGTGACGCCGCCGATGTCTTTGAACTCAATTACGAGAACTTCGTCACTTACGCGGCCAATGACGTTTTGCTGGACATCAGCAATCTTCTGAGTGGGGACGCGCCGTACTATCCGCGTGCGCTGGATGCCTTCCAGTATGAGGGCGCACAGTTGGCGCTTCCGGCGTCCTTCTCTACGGTGTTACTGTTCTACAATGCGGATTTATTCGACGCCGCCGAACTGGATTACCCCACCGCCGACTGGACATGGGAAGACGCCACCGCCGCCGCCGAAGCCATCACTGCGCTAGGCGATGACGTGTGGGGGCTGTTCTCTCCGGTGCAGTTCTGGGAGTTCTACAAAAAGGCCGGGCAAAATGGCGATTGTGCGTTCTTCAATGAGGAGATGACCGAATCCACCATTAATTCTGCCGCCTGCGTAGAAACACTGGAAACAATGGTCAGCTTTGTTGATAGCGGCATTATGCCTTCCGCCACTGACCTGTCCGGTGTGAGCGATTCGGAGCTATTCCTGAGTGGTAATCTGGGGATGCTGGTAACTGGCATTTGGATGTTCGGCGCGTTTGCCGATGCCGACTTTAACTGGGATGTCGAGATTGAGCCGAGCCTGAACCAGAAAGGCCACCACTTTTTCGCTAACGGCGTGGCGGTTTCCGCGTCTACCCGTTACCCGGAAGAAGCAGCTTTGTGGGCGGAATTCATGACCTCTAGCGAAGTCATGGCGACCGTCCGTGTGGAAAGCGGCTGGGAATTGCCCGCGCTGGATGCCCCCGAATATGTCGAGAGCTATCTGGAACAAACCCCGCCGAATAACCGTGCGGCTGTGTTTATGGCGCTGGAAAGCCCCATTACACCGCCCGTTATCGAGCGCCAGAACGAGATGCAGGACACGGTGAATAACCTCATCGCTCGCGTAGTGGATGGTGAAATTTCCGCACAGGCGGCGCTTGATGAAGCCAAAGAAGCACTGGACAGCCTTGTACAGTAAATAACGGGCATAAGCCTTGCAGAAAAATACACGGGCGGAGCAATGATTCCGCCCGTGTTCATCACCCTGGTTAGCCGGAATAAAACACCTTTATGACAAGCAAAAATTTACACGCACTCATAACGCACAATCATCTATAGTGAAATAACCAACAGAAAGCATCCTGTGATGGCATCCTCAATCATCCATAACCCGTTCGGCCAGCACCACCCCTACGAGCAACTGCCGGAAGAACGCTTTCCGCGTCGGCCCTTAGCCGGCCAAGCCTTCACCATTGGCCTTGTCACACGTCCACCCGGCCAGTCCCGGCAGGTGACGGTACATCGCACGCTGGACGGACACCCCCTGCCGCCCATCCAGGCAACACATATTGCAGATTGGCGACCAGCGCATGAGGAAGGCGTGGGCGCGGAGTTTTTAGAGCGTCGTATCGTCATTGATCAGGATGTATGGCAGGCCACATTGACCGCGCCAGAACACGGGCAGACATTGGTCTATTGGGCGCAGACCGATGACGGTGCAACAACCGAAAGATTTATGCTCAAGGGCGAAAGCTGGGTTGTGGGCGGCGGGGTATCCGTGACGCACGACGGGCAAATGACTATCCGACGTGATGCACAGTCTTTATCCGATATTAACGCGCAGGGTTTACCTGCTTTACACGAGGTCGCATGGTTGACCGACGGCCAACACGCCCGGCAAATGCGCTTGACCTTTGCCAGCCTGCCGAATGAACGGTTCTTCGGGCTGGGGGAACGCTTTAATGCACTCGACCAGCGCGGCAACATCATGGATGTACGCTGTTACGAGCAATACAAAAATCAGGGCAAGCGTACTTATATGCCGATTCCGTTCCTGCTGTCTTCTGCGGGATACGCGGTGCATGTGGATAGCGCCCGTTGGATGCAGTTTGACCTTGCCGCTACCGCGCCGGACGTATGGACGCTGACCGCCGACATCAGCACGGATGAGGCGTTACGCCTACAGTGGTATGTGGATTCTGACCCCATCAGGATGATTGGCCGCTTTGCGACGGAAACCGGCCCGGTGGTTCTGCCGCCGGAATGGGCGTTTGGCCTATGGATGAGTGGCAACGAATGGAACACGCAGGCCAAAATCATGCAGGAAGTACAGGCATCACTTGAACATGGCATTCAGCCTGCTGTTGTCGTCATCGAAGCATGGAGCGATGAAAACACGTTCTACATCTGGAATGACGCGCAATATACCCCCAAGCCGGGCGATGATGCCTTCCGCTATGAGGATTTCACCTTCCCGACAGATGGCAAATGGCCCGACCCTAAAGGCATGGTCGATTGGCTCCACGCGCATGACATCAAAGTTCTGCTATGGCAAATCCCGGTAATGAAAGTGCCGGAAGCACCCCACCCTCAGCAGGAGGCAGACCGCGCCCACTTCGAGCAAGCCGGGTTCGGCGTCAAGGAAGCAGATGGCACTTTGCACAGGATACGTCCGTTCTGGTTCAGGGGCGGCTACATCTGGGATGCAACAAACCCGGCAGAGCGTGATTGGTGGTTCAGCAAGCGGGAGTATCTGCTGAAGGACATGGGTATTGACGGCTTCAAAACCGACGGCGGCGAGCATCTGTGGGGGGCGGATACACAATTCGCAGGTGGCGCGGGTGATGTGTTGTGGAACGAGTATCCACGCCATTACAGCGAAGCCTATTATAACTTCGCCAACAGCCAGCACGAAGCAGTCACATTCAGCCGCGCCGGGTTTACGGGTTCGCAACGTTCCCCCCTGCATTGGGCGGGGGACGAGAACTCCACATGGGAAGCCTTCCAACACTCTATCTATGCGGGGTTGTCGGCGGCGATGTCGGGAATCTCGTTCTGGGGGTGGGATTTTGGCGGGTTTAGTGGCGATATTCCCTCCGCAGAGCTTTATCTGCGGGCGGCGGCGATGGCGACCTTCTGCCCGGTGATGCAGTATCATTCCGAATACAACGCGCACCGCCAGCCCAGCAACGACCGCACCCCCTGGAACATCCAGGCACGTACAGGCGATGCGCGGGTTCTGCCTATCTTCCAGCAATTCATACAGGCGCGCCAGGCGCTAATGCCTTATATCCTTGCAGAAGCCGAACACAGCGCGGCCACTGGCGAGCCGATGATGCGTGCGCTTAAGTTGTGGTATCCACAAGCGCGGGATTTTGATTATTTGTTCGGGCGGGATTTGCTGGTGTGCCCGGTGGTAGCGCCAGACGTAAAACAGATGACTGTTTACATTCCGCCGGGCGATTGGGCAGATTACTGGACGGGTGAGCGTCTTTCCGGCGATCGCTTCATCAGTGTTGAAACACCGTTAGAGCGTATTCCAGTCTTTTCGCGGAAATCGACGTAGATTAACTTTACATCCTTTAATCATTCGCAGAAAACCAAGTGAATCACACACAACGGATTCACTTGGTCATGCTTCAACGGCGGGCACTGACACAGGCACTTGTGCGCGAAGCGGCGAATGTTACTTGTTGCGTTGCCTTATATGCTACGCCAAAACACAGCACACCACAAACACACGTTCTAGGTTGTGTCTCCACGCTTGTTTTTCCCCTCACGCTCATTGCCACGTTTGAAGTTCCCGGTAAAGCGCGCCATGATGAGTTGAGCGTCCGCGCCTGCCGCGTCCATCTGGCGCAGGAACTTTCTGGCTTTTTCATTGGCAAGGGTTATCACCAGTCGGTTATCCCAATAGATGAGGACTTTCCCATCTTTGGTAACGCTGTATTCAAATAAGTCAGTATTTTCTTGATTCATCTTAT
>DAIMZF010000138.1:0-9047 GCA_036734085.1 Aggregatilineales bacterium | reverse complement strand
GCCGCCATCCCCGATGATGACCAGCGTAAAATCTTCCGCACCATCACCGCTACTGAGCGCCAAGTTCAGCGCGGATGTCCAATCCGCGTTCATCTGCGTGACTTCCGCATTCTGGATGGCAGAGCGTAATGTGCCGCGTTCGGTGGTGCTGGCCGCTAAAGTCTGGGGGACTCCCGCCACATGAATCACGGTCATGCGGTTGCCATCCGGCAGAGCTTCGACAATCCGCAGGGCTTCGGATTGTGCGGCCTGCCAGCGTGTGAGGCCATCCGGTGTATCGGTCGCGTTCATGCTGGCGCTGGCATCCAGCAATAGGGTAACCTGCCCGGCGGTGATGGCCTGCACCGTCACAAACGGGCGCGCCAACGCGAACACCATCAGCGCAAGGATGAGTAATTGCAGGAATAACAACAGGTTCCGCCGCAGTTTTTGCCAGGGCGTATTGGCTTCGTTATCCTGTAGTACCTGCGACCATAAAAACGTGCTGGAAACACTCACTTCGCGGCGGCGCAAGCGGAGCATATACATCAGGATAATGGGGATAGCCACCGCACCGGCGGCCAATGCAAACGGAGCAAGAAAGTTCATAGGTTTGTTTATCTGCTTTAACTGGTTGCCAAAAAAACCTTCACAACAATATCATACCTGTAGCCGACATCCTCTACTGTAGCACCTGCACCATCTCACGGAAGGCGCGTTTGTATTCCACCGTGAAGTCGAAGCGCGGGCTACGGCGGATGGCGTCCGGCGGCGCGGAGTCCGCGATTTGTGCGATGACCACCGGCTTACGATGCTCCCGGAAGAACTGCCAGCCCGCCTCCATATCCGGCTTGCCGAGCGCGGCGGCGGATAGCACATAAATCATGCGCTTGCATTCCTTAAGTGCCGGATGCACCCCGCCTGCCCATGCCACATGGTCATCTTCTGTTTCGTGCATCCATGCCGCAATGCCGATTTTGTTCAGGTCATCCGCAATCTGCCGGGCAATGGCTTCATCCTCCGGCGCGAACATCACATACACGGTGTCGCGTTCCAGCTTGGGCATAATGCGCTTACTACTGCCTGTTACTTCCACCGCTTTGGGGCGTTGCTCTTCGTGGTGGGCGTTGCTCTTGCCCATGCGGAAGACCGCGCCGCCGCAATCGGGACATTCGCCGCGTGTGGCGGGCATCCCTTTGCGCGTCCATACCGGGATGGGGTCAACCATTTCGATGCTCTGGCGACAGCGCATACAATAGCCCTCAATGGGTTCATCATCAAAGCTGGCGTCTTCTTCGTAATAATCTTCGCTCAACGTCTTTTTGCCTTTCTGGATGCGTGATAAGGCTATTTTAACGCATCTGGCCTATTCTGTGTCGGTCAGTCGTGCGGAAGTCAACACTTGCTCGCGGTAGATAGCGGTTAGCGCCCGTGTGCCGATGACATCCGTCAGCACAATGGCGGCGTCCGCAGGGGCATAAGGCCACCCGGCCAACCGTACCATCGCCGGCGTGATGCGCTCCCCCGCGCGGATGTCCCGCACTGCCACCACGACATCGGTTTGCACGGTCTGCGGGATGGGCGGGCAGGAGTCCGGTAATTCACGGAAGCCCGCCCCTACCTGACGCCGGGCGACAGAAGCGCGGATGACTGGCTCAAAGCAGGGTAAATCCACTAAGGTGACTTCGTTAATCACCTGCTCAACGGACTCAAATCGGCCTACAGGGGCGCTATCCGGCGGCCATAACAGCACAGCGACTGCTTCCGGCGGGATAGCGTATCCGGCGGGGACGGGTTGCACGATAACCACCACCGGGACAAGCGCGGCTTGGGTGGGCGCGGCGGTATCACTAGGCTGTGGCTGGACGGCTGTGACGGTGATAGGGCGGCGGGTGGGGGTGAGGGGCAGTGTGGCACGAGCAGGGGCGGCGGTGGGGTAGGTGCGTTGGGTCGGCGCAGGCTGTACGCCGATAAGCTCCGGCTTACGTTCCGGCGCGGCACACCCCACGCACAGGGCACACAGCAACCCACTCAGTAACACGCTATAAACCCAATATCTCATCCGGCTGGCTCATCATCACCCTGTATAGATTCCAGATAGATGTATAACTCATCCAGGCTGATTTCGCCAATCTTGCGCTGACTCACAACGCCATTTGCATCAATCAAGTACGTCGTCGGGAAGAAGCTACGATGCGGAAAGCTACGCGGGATACGCATGTCCGGGTCAAGCAGGACGACAACATCCGTTGCGCCTAAATCCGTGATGAATTGGCGCACAGGGGCGAGTTCTTCCCCTTGATTAATGGCGATAATCACCGCCCCATCCGCCCCCTGTTCTTCCATAAATTGCTGGAAGGCGGGAAATTCCCGGACACACGGCGCACAGCCGGTATACCATAAGTTGATGAACACCGGACGCCCTCTAAACTGTGCCAGACTGACCAACTCCCCTGTGATAGACGTGAGTTGAAAGTCCGGCGCGGTCTGGCCCATGATTGATGGGTCGGGCGCGGAGATTTGCAGGCCGGGCGGCGTGGGCTGTGCCGGGTTTGCATCTTCACTCAGGAGCATCCCGGCGGCGGCCAGCAAGCCCAGCACACCAGAGATAAGGAAGATGACCAGAATAGGAGAGAGTGTTTTCGTTTGTTGCGGGGTTTCGCTCATGTTGCGTTTTGCCTCTATACGACGATTTGTGAGACTCCTGTTTGGTCTGTCTCTAGCTTGCCATGATACAACACATGCGGCACACAATTAAAGAGAAAAGGCCGTTCGTCATGAGCTTTGGCATGGTTAAAGTATTCGTAGGACGCCTGCGGGATGGAGTTGAGCATTTGCAAGGCTTCCAACGTAAAAGGGATAAAGTCGGAATCCGACACATTCCCCTGTGGGCGGAAGGGCGCGGTAAAGATGGCGGCGTTGCTTTCATCAAAGCCGATGGTCTTTACCTCAATCTCGAACCAGTGGGTGGTCTTCCAGCTAAAGCCAACGGACTCCACCGCGCCGCGAATCTGCGCCGGGTGCACGGCGGAAAAATGCAACACATCGTTCCACGAGCAGTTTAAAAACGGGATTTGATGCGTTAACACATCATCACGCCCGCGATATTTGCTGGCCTGTGCCTTATAAATGTCCGGCAATACGTCCTTGAGTGCGTTGAGTGGATACAGTGTGCTTCCGGTAAAGTTGGGCGGTAAGACGTGATAGACGCGCACGGGTGGTTCCTCCGGTTTAAGATGTGATGTTCGTCTGGTTTTATTTTCTATTGTAGGGGAGTATGGGCAAGCAGATGGTTAGAATAGGTTTGTAGGGCGGCACACAGGCCGCCCGATGATGAATTATAATGACTGTTACAGATAATCACGCAATTGACGACTGCGGCGCGGATGCCGCAAGCGGCGCAGGGCGCGGCCTTCTATCTGGCGGATGCGCTCCCGCGTAAGGCCGAACTTCTTCCCCACTTCTTCCAGCGTATAACTGCGCCCATTATGCAGGCCAAAGCGCAGGCGTAAAATCCGCGCTTCGCGGGGGGTTAAGGTGGAAAGCAACTGCTCAATCTTCTGTTGCAGGATGTTATCATAAGCACTCTGGGCGGGGGTCGGCAGGCTGTCGTTCTCGATAAAATTACCCAGTTCGCTGTCTTCGTCTTCGCCGACGGGATGCTCCAGGCTGAGGGGTTGCCACGAGACCTTCAACATCCATTGTACTTTGCGCGGCTCTAGCTCCATCGCCTCCGCGATTTGCTCCACTGTGGGCTTGTGGCCGTTCTCTTGCTCCAGGTCACGCATCACACGGTACAATTTGCGGATTCTGTCGCTCATATGCACCGGCACACGAATCGTCCGCCCTTGGTCGGCAATGGCGCGGGTGATGGTCTGCCGAATCCACCATGTCGCATAGGTGCTAAAGCGGAAGCCGCGCCGATAGTCGAACTTTTCCACCGCTTTCATCAGCCCTAAGTTCCCTTCCTGGATGAGATCCAGGAAAGGCACACCACGATTCATATACTTTTTAGCGATGCTGACGACTAAGCGTGTATTGGCTTTGATGATATGCTCACGGGCGCTACGGCCATCTTCGATTAACATACGCCACTCGGTCGCACGGGAGCTTTCCGGGTCTTTGCGGAGTTTCTTTTCCGCCTGCAAGCCGGATTCTTGCCGCATCGCCAGCGTGACTTCTTCATCAATCGTCAGCAAAGGAACCCGCGCCATCTCTTTTAAGTACAGGCCGACGGTATCGCTAGAGGTTAGCTCGCCCAGGATGAAGGAGTCATCCTCAAGGTCGTCGTCCAGGTCGTCTTCAGTAAAATCATCATCATCCAACATGAGGTCATCATATAAATCGAGGTCATCTTCTTCAAAAAAAAGCGCATTATCGGTGGGTTCGTTGCTGAACAAATTAGCGGCAACGTCAAGGTCAGACTCAAAATCATCAAAATCGGACACGTCTTTATCCCCCTTGTAAAAAATTATCAGGTGCCCGCCTTGCGTCTGGGCTACAGGCCAGCACCTAACGAATTATTCGACTAATCAATCTAACAGTTGCTTCAACGCGGCTAGGCGTGGGTCGATGTCTTCGGTTTCGCAGTGGCAAACATCATGGTTGCGGTTAATCCCGCAGATGGGGCACAGCCCCTTACAATCCGGTTGACACAGCACCCGATGACCTTCTTCAATCAAAACTTCCGCACGGAGTAACGTCGCAAGGTCTAAGATACCATCGTCCTGTATGGAAAATTCAACATCCAGTAACGGGAGCGTGGTATATAGTTCCTCAATGTCGAGCGCGATAGGCTGGTTAACGTCTATCAGGCAACGGTTGCACTCCGCCTTTAAACCGACTTCAAGCTGGGCTTGTAACAGAATGCCCTCTTTCGTCCGACTCAGGCGCAGGGGCCCACGCAGATATTCGATGTACAAATCATCGGCAACACGTGTCGGCGGGAGGTCAATGTGTGAGTCACGGCTGTGGCCCGGCCCGGCGGCCAGTAAAAAACCAACATTCAGCTTAAGAACACGCGGGTTCATGTAGCCGTTCACGTTTTGGGTCATGATGGCTAGGCCTTGTGATTACAAAAAACAAGAATCGCCCTGATGACGGGGTTTCACCGTGTCAGACGCAACACATCCACAGCATTTAAGAAATCTAAATGAAACTGTAGGACGCTTGCTCACATTTGCATCAGCGCGTTACGATTGCATTATATGGAAATTTTTACAGCTATGTCAAGCAAGTTAGAAAGATGCCAACCAAAACCTAACGGCGCAACATCCAGAATGTGCTATGCTTGATACAGCAATCAATAGCATCTACAATAAGCAATGTTTGGACGAGAGAACCAGTGAGTCATGACGTATGATTGGTAAGCGCGTAGGCATTTACGAAATCGTAGAGGAAATCGGCGGCGGCGGTATGGCGACAGTCTACCGCGCTTATCAACCCAATGTTGACCGCTATGTTGCTGTAAAAATCATCCACCAGAGGATTGTCGGTGACCGAGTCGCTTTGGAGCGCTTCCAACGCGAAGCCAAACTGGTTGCCCGTCTGGAGCATCCGCATCTGTTGCCTGTCTACGATTATGACGGCACGTTCGACCCGCCCTACATCGTGATGCGCTACCTGGATGGCGGCACATTGCGCGAAATCATCGACAAACAGCCGATACCGCTTGCGGAAATCGCGTTTACGATGCGGCAAATCACCAGCGCGCTGGACTACGCGCACCGTCAAAACGTCGTCCACCGCGACATCAAACCCAGTAACATCATGGTTGACCGCGAAGGCAACACCTTCCTGATGGACTTCGGCATCGCCTACATGACCGAATCCGGTGCGCGGATGACCGGACTCACGCAGACCGGACTCGCGGTCGGCACGCCGGGTTACATGTCGCCGGAGCAGAGCTTAGGCCAGACGGTTGACCATCTGGCAGACATTTATTCGCTCGGCGTAATGGTCTTCGAGATGGCAACCGGGCAACTGCCCTACACGGGCGAAACGCCGATGGCGGTTGTGCTGAAGCACATCCAGGCCCCTGTGCCATCCGCAACCCAGCTTAATCCCGCGCTCCCGCCGGAATTTGACGACATCATCCTCAAGGCGATGGCGAAACAACCGGAAGAACGCTACCAAAGCGGGCGGGAACTCAGCGACGCGATAACGCAACTCGTCGGGAGCGATGCGCTGACGAATGCCCCCCATACCCTGCAACAAGCCGCCCTGCAAGAAATTAATGACATGCAGGAAAAACGGGCGCAGAACAAAGACGCCATCAACGCGACGATGTCGCAGTTTGAAGCCCAGCGCAACCAGCCCGAAGACGCGATGACCCAGCTTCCGACCTCCGCTTATTACATGGCGGATTCCGCAACGACGCCCTACGGCATCCCCAGTGCATCCGCAGGCGCTACACCGCCGATGGGCACACCCGGCGCGGACGTTCCTATTTACAAGCGGCCTCCGTTTGTGTTCGGGGCGGTGGTCGTCCTGCTGTTGCTGGTCGTGGGCATTATCGCCGTAGCAACGGGTGGCGGCGATGATGAAGACGAAGCCGCACAAGCGACAGAGACCGCGCAGGCACTCATCGCTAACATAACGCCCACAGATGACGCGCAAGCACTCGTCGCGGCGGCTTCGACGGATACCCCTGTATCAAGTGAGACAGTCACACCAACGGAGTCATCCACGCCGACCAGCACCGCCACCCTCACGGATACCCCCACACAAACAGCGTCCGTTACACCAACGGATACAGCCACACCGACAGCGACGCTGACGCCAACAGCCACGCTGACCAGTACACCAACACAGACTTCCACAGCCACCCAAACACCCCCGCCCACACCCGTTATTCCCTTCCTGGAAGCCCGCCGCGATTTGACGATTCGTTTAGGGCCGGGCGTTGAATTCGGGGAAATTGACGTGTTACAGCAGGGCGACACGCTCGACATTACCGGGCGTAGTGAGGATGGGCTGTGGTATCAGGTGTTATTACCCGATGGCAGGCGCGGATGGGTGTTGTCTTCGGCGTCGTTTAGCGAGACTGCGGGCAATATTGAAGGCGTGCGAGTCGCGTTAGCGCCGACAGAAACCCCAACAGAAACACCAACCAGCACCCCGACATCAACGCTGACGCCCACGCCCACCAATACCCTGACGCCGACAGCGACCAGCACATCGACATCGACCCCCACATCTACCCCAACGGAAACGCCGCCGCCCACCAACACGCCGATTCCATCGCCCACACCCATCCCTGCCGGGCGGATGCCCTTTAATGCAGATTTTGAGGACTCCAACCCGCTTAGCGAATGGGACTATGACGCATCCGCATGGTCGGTGGTCAACGAAGGCGGCCAGAATATTCTGGTAGGTCAGGGCACGCTCAGCCAACCCGCCATTATTTTAGGACGCGAACGCCCGGAATGGTCAGAATCCGGCACACAGAACTTTGTCCTCAGCTTCAAAATTAACCTTGATCCACAAGCGGCGGGTGCGCGTTTTGTCTTCCGCTATCAGGATGGCGTGGGCTACAACGTGCTAGAGGTCTTTCCAGGTGCGTTATTCCTGCGCCGGAGCGCCGCATTGCCCAACGTCTTCAACCGGGAAAGTGAGCTTATCGTCCGGCAGAACAACCGCGCCCCCATTAACTCGCGCCAGTGGCATGATGTGACCATGTGGGTAGAAGGAAGCCGCATCTTTGTTTATGTGGATAAAGTGCTGGTACTCACCGCCGAAGACCTCAACATCCCGCAATTAGGCAGTGGGCAGATTTTACTGCAAACCAACAGCGCCTCGCGCCCGGTACGCTTCGACGACATCGTCATCCAGCGACAAGAGCCGTATAGCGAACACTTTGAATCCGCTAATTTGCCCAATACATGGCGCACGTCAGATACCAACCGCACGTTTGTCATCACGGAAACAAACGGTAACCAATACATCGCCATAGACCGTGATGTGGTATTCGCGCCCATTATGCCCCCCATCCGCGATTTTGCGATGCATTGCCGCGTGTGGAGCACGGAGGGCGGCTACGTGCTGAAGATGCGCGATAGTGCCGAAGGCTTGCTCCAACTAGAGCTAGACGCAGGTAACGCCGTGATTCAAATGTTCGGTGCGGATGGGGCGCTCATCTTCCAGCGCACGATGGGCGCATTCTACACGCGCAACATCTGGCAGGATTTATACATCTCGTTTGACGGGGACATTCTGGAAATCTACGTGAACGGAGTCAACCGTCTGACGCAGGAAATCATGGGCAGTATTCCGGCGGGGACGATTAGCTTTACCACACGCCGCACGGACTTGATGCAAATTGACGACTGCCTGTTCTTCCAGACGGCCAACGCGCTGAATGACGGCGCAACGCTGGCCGTCGCGCTCAACCGGGAAGTACAACAGCGCGGCTTCCGCGATACCCGGAGCGACTTCTACGATAACTTTGACGATGAGTTCCGCACGCGGGGCTGGTGGATCGACGGTATCGACGCGGCGGGGAGCTTCCGCATTGATGCGACTTCATCCACCACGCCGACCTATCTACGCATGGTAGATAACGGCGGCCTACCAGTGTACCGCATCATGAACACCGGACGCGGAACAGAGATGTTCGGCATCGGCACAGACCGCGCCACCTTCCGCGATTCAACCGATTTAGTCGGCACGGTTGATGTGCGCTTTCCGGGTGATGCAACGGGCGAAGCCTGGATAGCCCTGCGTGCTGTGCCCAACCTGACTGGCTCGTATGTCACGGGCTACTTCCTGCGGGCGCGGCGGGATGCAGACGGTCAGGTTGTCTTCACGGTGACGTATGAGACCCCCACAGAGCGCATTGTATACTACGAAGGTCTGCCGCCGGGCGGTGAAGACGACACCCTGCCGGAGTGGATTCCGTTGAACATCACAACATTCCGCGATACAGTCGCTTTCTTCGCCAATGGGCGTTACATTTTGTCGATTGATAACGCGGCGGAATTAGGCGGCTCGGTGGCGCTGGGCGTTGATGGCGCGACAACGGCGGATTTTGCGCGGTTCATCATCCGCGATACGACGCCGATTGATGG
>DAIMZF010000137.1:0-9075 GCA_036734085.1 Aggregatilineales bacterium | reverse complement strand
TCGCTTGTTTTCAGCATGTTGTGAGTCTATCACCTCATTTTTGCGCTGTCAACACTCTTCCACGAGGTCGCACAGTTTCGTCCCTGACCAAACTGCCGTTGGTGTGTTTTTGTGTTGTTGAAATTGCCCCGTTTGCCGAAGCTCGGATAATATAGCAACGGGACAACCCAGAGTCAAGGGTGGCGTGCGGATTTGTTCAACAATTCACCTATTTGCCTGCTTTTTCGCCATCCACCGCAGATTTAACGCCCGGCATAACATCCTGAGCAAAAGCCTGTAGCTGGGCGATATGGTCATTATCATCGCTGGCAAGCGGCCAAAAGTTGAATGTGTCCGCGCCGTATTCCGTCGCTATCTGCACGAGTAAATCCACCCAGTCGTGCGGGCTTCCATATATAACGCCTTCCTGCAACCCGGCAGGCTTAGCCCCAAACTGACCATAATCTACAATGCCCATCAGGTTATAGCCGCGTCGAATGTCAGCAGGATTACGTCCCGCCTGGTCTGCACCGTCATCAACCTGAGTAAAAAAGTGCGGCAACGCGGAAGGCTGATGATAAGTGCTGGAAAGCCACAGGCCATCGGCCATACGTCCGGTCAGGTTCATCATTTTAGGGCCTGCCCCGCCCACCCACACCGGGATCGTTCCGCGCACGGGCTTAGGGCCGAACAACGCCCCACGTACTTGATAAGTCTCGCCTTCGTAAGTGAAAGGTCGCCCGGCATTTGCCCATAAGCCCTTCATCAGATGTAGCGCTTCGTCAAAAGCGCGGAAGGCTTCGCCCGATGAACGCTCCTCACCGCCCATCGCTACAACACCAGACCACAATGCGCCTGCACCTAAGCCTAGCTCTACCCGGCCATCGGTCAGCACATCCAATGTCGCGGCGGATTTTGCCAGCATAACAGGCGGGCGCAGAGGCAGATTGGTCACATTTGTGCCCACTTTTACGCGCTTGGTCTTCACCCCGATGGCCGTTAGCAACGTCCATGTATCCACATGGCGGCGGTTATAGGGGTGGTCTTGGATCGTCACCATGTCAAAGTCGTTTTGATCGGCGAATTCCGCCACGCGGAAGGCAAGCGGTAAGCCATCGGTGGCTGGGTCAACGTTCGCACCAAATTGAAGGGGATTGAGGGCACGCATGAAGATTATCTCCTGTGTTTGTTTAAATGGACTAGCGTCCGTTTATGCTTTTCAGACGGCATACATGATGTTCATCTTACGGGCAGATTGTATGGATACGCCGAAGTTGATAAAATGAAGATAGCAAAACAGATAAACCGAGCGAACAATTAAAACAATTTATCCGCGCCGCACGTATACCATAATAGACAAAAACCAGAGAGCGACACACAATGAATAAAGAACAGAGAGAGATTCGCCAGCGCGCAACCAGCGCGGTACTACAAAAGGCGCTACTCAGTTGGCAGATGGGTGTGACCGTTGCCTTTACGCTATTGTTGTTTGCGTTAGGGCCAGCCCCCTTTGAATTTTGGCAGAATTGGTTCTGGTTAATCGGTGGTGGGTTGACGGCAGGCGCGTTTGTGCTGGGCACAATGACGGACGAAGACGCTGTACAGGAAGCCATCGCCCGCCAGTTCGAGCGCCAGTTTGACCTGACACGCATCAAAAACCGTACTTCCCGGCAACGCCTGAGTGACGCGCTGGAATATCGGCGCAATATGATGGTGCTGGGCAAACGCGCCAGTGGCGCGTTGCGAATGAGTCTGTTGCAGACGGTGGATGATGTAAACCAGTGGATTTCCCATATGTATGATTTAGCCGAACACATCGACTCGTTTGAGGCCGATGATTTGGTCATCCGTGACCGCCGCACCGTACCACTCCAGCTAGAGCGTACCCGGCAGAAGATTGAACGCGAACAATCCGAAGATGTTAAACGCGATTTAGAACGACAGGTCGCGCAGTTGGAGCAACAACTCGCCCACCTGGAAGCCACCTCTGATAGCATCCGGCGGGCACAAATCCAGCTAGAGACCACGCTCTCATCGCTGGCAACCATCTATGCACAGATGGCACGGCTGGGCGCAAAAGAAGTTGATAGCGGACGGGCGCAACGCATTCGGCTGGGTATTCAGGATGAAATTACAGGTCTGCAAGATACAATCGACGCTATGGAAGAAGTACAAACACAGGCGATGATGCTAGGCGGCAGATAGTTTATCCGCCGCCCGGGATAAATCGCCTGTTGGCTTGTTATTCCGTTGCTTTACGGGGAATGCGGACGATCAAGGCCATGATGATCGCCAGGCCAGCCAACACCATGCCCAACCATGCACCGGCGGCGTAACCACCAAAGTAATCATACGACACGCCATAGATGAGCGGGCCGATGGCTGTTCCGGCGACGCCCATCATGGCGATAAACCCGCGTATCGCGCCCTGATGTTGCCTGCCGAACAGGTTCACCCATACCGTCCCGTCAAATACCGCGCCCATGCCCATAAACACGCCAAAGGCCACTGTATACAGGAAGACCATCCACGTTTGCGTCATAATTAACGCCAGGCCACACGCAACGATAAGCCCGCCCATGTGCATAGCAATCATATAACCGGGCTTGATGCGGTCTACCAAGCGCCCGGCGACAAGCGTAAAAACAGCCGTCATCAACGCGGCCTGGCCGTAAGTCGCCGCCGCGAATTCTCCCGAATAGCCTAAGCCTTCGTAAATAGATAGCTGATGGAAGATGAGGGCCGTCCCCCATGCACCCGCCAGCACCCGCGCAAACGTGAACACCCACAAAACAGGGGTACGCAGGGCTTCGCGCAGTGCCCAGTTTTCTTCAATGATGGTCGGGAAGTCGCTTGTGCCATCGGTGCGTTCACCGTCCGGTAGCAAGCCAAAGTCCTCTGGACGATCACGCAGGAAGATAGCCAATAATGGCAACACCAATAAGCCCATCGTCAGCCCGGAAATCACCCAGGCCGCCCGCCAGCCGTGCGCGTCAATGTAGCTCTGCATCGCTGGCAGATAAATCCGTTGGAACAGTGCAAAACCCACCAACGATAAGCCAAGCACCCACCCGCGACGCCGTTGAAACCACTGTGCGACAGCCGTCGTGCTGACCAGCCCCAACGAGCCTTGCCCTAAACCGCGTATGGCGACAAAACTCAGCAGAATAGCAAATGGCCCCGCGATGAGCGAACACGCCATCAACACCAGCGCGAATAGCCCGGCGATGATGATGCTCATGAAACGGTTGCCGCGTTTGTCAATCTGTCGGCCAATCCATGTTAAAGAAAGCGCGGCGACGAATGTCCCCAGCCCATACAAGCCCGAAACCGTCGTGCGATCCAGGCCGAAATCCGTGATGTAATGGTCAATAAAAAGTGAGACAGAAAAGCTCTGCCCTGGTGATGTGGCAAACAATCCGATTGAAGCCACCAGCCAAACCACCCACCCATAAAAAATGGGTGAGCGTTGTACGATCCAACTGTTTCTGATTTGATGTGTTTGTGTAGACATGCCTGCTAGTGTCTCAAGAATTACGGGGACTGGCAACCATACCTTTTGAGACCACCGCATACACCCACCTGTTTATTGTGGTGCGGTATAAGTCGGGGAAGTGTCTGTAGTTGTGAAGGAAGAAGTCAAGCGACGGCCTGCCAGTGCAATACGGGTGAGTTCCGCGACGTAAGTATTCAAGCCATCCACATAAGCATTGAGGTAATCCTGCGCGATGTGTTGCGCCAATTCGCCATGCCCTGCCGCGATAAGTTGCGCCACATGCGGCCTAAAATCGCGCAGTGAAAGGCGCATGACGTTGGCATCATCCGTCAGCACGCCCCATGCTAAAGTCTTCTTCTCGTTGTCGTCTTTGGCGGCGGTGAAGCGTGTTAGCGAACTTCCCGGCGCGACCTTGCCCACATTGCTGAACACCTCCCGCCCTTTGATGAGGTCGTTGAGCAAATCAAACTGATGCGGAATCTGGTCTAGCCAGCGTTGAAGTGTGCGCGGCATATGTGCCAACAGCTTAATCGTGCTCACGCTGGCACTCTCGCCACTCGTCGCTATCGTCTTGGTGTGCGACATCAACGCGCCAAAACCAGCCAACGCGGTTAAGTAACGTTTTTGCTCCACGTTGAATTGCTTAAATGCTTGCGGACGGTCATCCGCCGCGCCCTGATACGCCGCCAACGCACGCAACGCGGCCTGATGCCTGCCGGTGATGTTGAGAACGCTAAGCGGAACTTCAAAGCTGATGGGATGCAACCGCTCACGCGGGGATTGCGGACTGCAATCCACCGGGATGAGGATGGCGGGCGCACTGGACATCGGCTTGAGTGCTTCCAGCGTGTGATATTCCGGCGGCAGATGTGCTAACAGCGCGTCGGAAGGCCGATAGCTGATGGCATGAATCGCACGATATAACACCAGAATATCATTCACGGTCAATTGCAGAAGGTCGCTCCGTTGCTTGAACAACGCCCGCAACCCCAACAACGCCGGGAGCAAGACGCGGCTGTTTTCCACACTGACTTCGGGCACAATGCGCGGAGCATCGTTGATGAGTCGCTCCGCGTGGGGCGGTAAACTCAAGCGGAGCGCGTGCGGTGCTTTAGCGGGCAAGGTTTGGGCACGATGAGCCGCCAGATACCGCGCCCACTCGATAGCCTCATTCGTCACAATCTCCGCGAAGGCCGCGCCCCATGTGCCATCATAAAAGATGTGCGATTGGTCAAAGACGAACGTCCGTCCGGTGTCGAACACGGTCAGCGCATGGTCGCCGACGCCGCGCTCACCTTGCCGGATTTGCGTCAGGGTCGCGTCATCGGCGGGAGGGTCAAAATTGAGTAAAATCGGCGCAAGACGTAATTTGTTCAACTGCCCTACAAAACCAGAGGGCAGAGCTTCTCGTAATTTGGCGAAGGCCGCCCGTTTAATGCTCGCCAACCCTGCGATTGGCACGGCGGGGGTCTCCGGTTCTGCATAAACCAGATGGGCAATCAACGACCGGATGACCTGTGCATGAGGGCGTTCGCCATTATGCCACGCGGGAATTAGATAATATCGCCCCTGATACACCACACCGACATGCAACGCCCATTCCGTGATGGGCGTGCGCGTTTCTCCATAAACATCTGGCTGAAGAAACGCCTTAATAGACATCTGTCGCTTGTAGGCGCTTAATCCGCTTTGTTGCAGTGCGGCGACTTCCGCCTGCCATGTGTCAATTTCTGGTTGTGTTAGCCCGCTCAGGTGGCGCGCCATAAAGGTATCAAACTTGCGGCGGCGGTAGTCGATGTAACGTTCTGCGGGGTAAGCATCCGTGCCGCGCCTGTAGGGGAGTTGCTTCTGCCATGCGCGATAAAGGCGGGGTGTTCCTGCTTGTTCTTCGCCTGCCAGCAAGCGCGTTAACGTCCCTGTATGGATGCGCTCGCGCCATTCGTTTTCTAAAATAGCGTCGTAGTCATGCAAAGCATGGATGGCCGTCAGCACCCACGCAGTCATGCGTTCCACCGGAGAAAGCGCGATTCCTTCCTGGTTGAGTGTTGTATCAAAGCCGTGTGTTTCGTTATCGTGCCGGGCGGTATCTTCCCGCAGGGCATAATCGACATAAAACTGCCATGTGCCTTCCGGGAAGGAGTCGTCCGGGTTCTTACCGGCCAGCCGCAACAAATTCTGGTATCCCCATATGACCGCCGCCGGGCCAGCAAAGAACGCGCTATAAATCGCTTTATCGCGCAAACTCCCCACCCCCTGAAACAGCAAATTCACATCACGCCGGGCGGCATCCGGGTTCGGCTTGCGTCCAGCTAAACGTGTTAAGCCACTCAGGATGAGCGCCGGGACGTTGCCCGCCGGGATAGCCCGCGCCACAGCATCCACCATGTCGTCCATTTCCGGCAAGGTCAGGCGTGTTAAGTCGGAGTCCAATTCTCGCGCCAGTTGGCGGAGTGTGGAGGCGGTGGCATAAGTCGCGTCTTGTAATAGCTTGTTTTCTTCGTCGTCCATGTTGGTTGTTCGTTGTTTGATTTTATGCTGACAGGTCGCCGTCAGGCATAATAACAGGTTAGATGTTTGATTTTCGTTGTCATCATCTTACATCAACTTAAGCAGATTCCACCACTCGCAACGTGCGCCCGGCTTGCGTGATGGGGGGGTGATGTGTGACAATCAAGGCTGTTCCGTCCGCACACAGACCGCGAAGAAGGCCGATGATTCCGATTAGTTTGACCATCAGTAATTTTCTGCCATACCGTAACCCCGACCCCGTGCGCTTTGAGGGAATTCACCTTGCTTGTTTGACAGGCAGTAACGGCGCGGGCAAGTCATCCTTGCTGGACGCCATCACATGGGCGATTTGGGGCAAAGCCCGCGCTCGGCGCGAAGACGACCTTGTGCATATGGGACAGGGGGATATGTACGTTCAACTTGATTTTGAGCAAGAGAACGTGCGTTACCGGGTACTGCGGCGGCGGAGTGCGGGCAAACGTGGGCAAGGCACACTCGATTTTTTTGTATTCGCTACAGATAACGCCCCGCAGAACATCACGGAGCCGTCCATGCGCGCCACACAAACGCGCATTAATGCCCTGCTCCGGCTGGATTATGACACTTTCGTGCATTCCGCATTTTTGCAACAGGGCAAAGCGGACGCCTTCACCACCCGCCCCCCCGCAGAACGCAAGAAGATACTGAGCGATATTTTAGGGCTGGAACGTTGGACAGCCTATGAGGACAACGTCAAAGAAAAGCTCAAGGGTATTACGACCAACATCCAACTGTTTGAGATGCGTATTGAAGAAATTGAGCGTGAACTGGCGCAACGTCCCGCGCTGGAGCGCGAACTGAGCGAAGCGCAAAAAGTCTATGAGCAAGCGCAGGGGCATGTTAAAGCGGCGGAAGCACGGCTGAAAGAAGTCGAAAACGCGCCAACAGATTTAAAGCATGCCCGCACCACACGCGAAGCCATCGCCGCCCGCTTGCGCGAACTAGAGCGCGATAAAGCGCAGGTTTTACAGAATATGGACTCTGTGCAGGCGCAGATAGACACCTACAGCGCCACGCTCGCGCAAGAGCAAGACATCCTCGCCGGGTACGCGGCCTTGCAATCCGCACGCGATGCAGACGCCCAACTCGGGGAAAAATTGCGTAAATTAGCGCCCATCAACGCACAACGCGCCCAAGTGGAGCAAGCCCTCATCGCCGCCCGTACCCGGCTAGAGACCGACCTCAGTGCTTTGCAACGTCGCCGCGATGATTTGCTGGAACAATTGACACAAGACCCGTCCGCCGAAGCCATCACCGTGCAAGCGGAAGTCAGCGAATTACAAGCACAAGATCATGACCGCACCGCTTTAGAGGCGCAGATTTCCGGCTGGAAGGAGAAACGGGCCGAGACAGAAACTCAACGCCGCAGTATCGAAGCGGAAGGCCACGCGCTCCGCGAACAACTGGATAAGCTCCAAAGCGCCGCGCCGGATTTAGCCATCTGCCCGACATGCGGGCAGTCCCTCAGCGAAGAACACCGCGTCCGCGTCATCACCGAGCTTGAAGAAACCATCCAGGCCAAACGTGACGACTATAAAGAAGCGCAGGCGCAAGTTGCGGCATTGGACACAGAATTAAAAGAGGCCAACGCCACGCTAAAAACACTCAATACGGAGCTAAAGCGCCTCGCACCCCTGCTACAGCGTCTTGGTACACTCCAACAATTAGCGGAAAGCCACACCGAAGCGCAGACCACACTGGATAGTGTGCAGACGGAGATTGCGGCGTTAGAAGCGGCCTTAAGCAGTGAAGATTACGCGGAAGACGCACGCGCCCAACTCGCGGAACTGGATACACAACGCACCAAGCTGGGCTATGACGACAGTGCGGCGGAATCCGCACGGGCGGAGATTGACGCCCACGCGCAATACGAGGGACTGCATACACGGCTGAGCGTCGCCCGCGAATCCTTGCCGGGATATGTCAACCAATTAGAGGCGTATCAGCGCCAAATCACGAACTTAGAGACCGCGCAAGCCGCAAAAGCGACTGAAGCAGAAGGCATCGACGCTGAAATAGCGCGGTTGTTGGTCTTGGTGGAGGAATTCCAGCGCCGAGAACAGGAACTGAACACCCAGCGCACGGTAGAGCGTAATAGCTATGAGCGGGTGGTCACTTGCCGGCAATCGCTGGACGCACTCCAGCAACAGGCGGAACGCAAAGCCCAACTTAGCGAAAGGCGCGATGCGACCCGCGCTCAGGAGGCGCTTTATAATGAGCTGAAGCGGGCGTTCGGCAGGAATGGTGTGCCTGCCATGATTATAGAATCCGCTATCCCGGAGCTAGAGCAGACCGCCAACGCCTTATTAAGCAAGATGACCGATGGACGAATGCACCTGAGGCTGAATACCCAGCGCGAACGAGTGACAGGGGGGCAGATGGAAACGCTGGAAATCGCTATCGCGGATGAGCTAGGCGAACGTAATTACGAACTCTACTCCGGCGGGGAGGCTTTCCGCATTAACTTTGCGATTCGGGTCGCGCTCAGCCAGATGTTAGCGCGGCGGGCGGGGGCGCATCTACGTACATTGTTCATTGATGAGGGCTTCGGCACACAGGACGACAACGGACGCACAAAACTTGTAGAAGCCATCAACGCTATTCAGAATGAATTTGATATGGTGCTGGTCATCACGCACATTGACGAACTGCGCGATAGCTTCCCGGTGCATATTGAAGTGGAAAAGACAGCCAACGGAAGCCGGATAGCGGTACGCTAAATAACCAGCAGGGGTAACTCAAAGCCGAAGGTGCTCCCCTGCCCGTAGGTACTCTTAAAATGCACCGTGCCGTTATGCCGTTCTACAATGCGCTTAACCAGATGCAAGCCCAAGCCTGTGCCGTCAATATGGGTGGTTTCATCCTGATTAATACGCGAGAAAGGCAAAAATAGCTGGTCTTGTAGTTCCGCCGGGATGCCAAAGCCGGTATCAATCACATCAAGGCGGATGGTTGTTTCCAGCAGGCATAAGCTCACACGCACAGCACCGCCAGAGGGCGTATACTTCAAGGCGTTGTTCACAAGATTAGCCAATGCCTCGCGTAATTGTGCG
>DAIMZF010000136.1:0-9104 GCA_036734085.1 Aggregatilineales bacterium | reverse complement strand
CGACAACGGCGGATTTTGCGCGGTTCATCATCCGCGATACGACGCCGATTGATGGTCGCCGGGACGCTGGGGAGTAACGCAACGCCGGCGATATAACAGTACTGTATTTATACGGTACGGACATGATAAAGCGGGTTAAAGATTAAATTCCATGTTTGTAGGGGCACGATATATCGTGCCCCTACTGTGTTATTTTATTAACCGTCATTACCTTGCTCTCAAAAGAGAGTATAAGGTGAGTTAATTAAGATTTTAGGTTTTTGCACTGTTTCGTGCTGTTTCATCTGCGTTGTCTCCACGTTGTTTACCACAATTAGGGTTACGCCTCAAAAGCGTAGGCTAATCGTGCGCGTATTTTACGCCCACCTGTGCTAAATTTACCCTAATCAATACCCATATTAAGGACTCCAACTCCAATGGTCAAGCGATTGACTTTTATCTTACTCTGTTGTGCGCTCTCCGTGATGAGCCTGCACGCCCAAAGCGGATTACCCGCCAGCGCCTACATCAACGCGGAAGGGCTGGTCATTGAAGCCGGTACGCGCCGCGTGATTTCCGGCGGCTTAACGGAATTTAGCCACCTCACATGGAGCGCGGACGGGCGCTATCTGCTATTTGCACGGGGCGGAACAAGCCTGCATTTACACGATTCCGGCAGTGGGCAAACACGCACGCTCACGACGGAAGCGGGCTTCCTCCCGGCGGCATTCACGCCGGATGGCGCGGTGGTCTACGCGGCGGGGCAACCGGGAACCATCACACAGACGGACGGCGGCCCAGCCATGCAGATGACCGTCTTTCGCGTCAACCTGGACGGCGGCGATGCTTCCGCATTGGGTGAGATTGCGGTGCTTGTCGGCTGTGGTGGCGCGTATCCCTTCCCGATGGACGCTGTTTACAACAACGAAGCCGGGTTCGGCGGGCGCGGATTAATCTTCGCTCTTACAGAAGATGGCCTGCTGTATAGCCGCAGTTGCGACGGCATCGGCCTGAACATGCTCGACCTTGAGACAGGCGAAACACGCACGCTCAACAGTCGCTTAAGCCGTGCCAAACTCGCGCCAGAGGGCGGGCGCGTGCTGGCGGTGGACGAGAATAGCGGCGGGCTTGTCGTGCTGAATTTGGCCGACGGCGCACAGCAAACCCTGCCAACGGCGGCACGCATCGACCAAATCGCGTGGGCAAGTAGTGGCGCGGCCTTGTATAGCACGCGCTCGCTTCTGCCGGAGCCTTTGCCGCTTTCCGCAGAAGAAGCCAACGCGGTGGCCTCCGTACTAGGCTTGCCCGCGCACGCCATCCCGCAATATCAGGTCAGCGTGCGGCGGGTAGACCTCAACAGTGGCGCGGAGTCGCTCTTATTCTCCGAGCCGGGTTGGGCGATTGGCCGCCTGAGTAGTCAGGGCGGCGGCGTGTTCTTCAGTGTGATTTCCAACGGGGAGACATGGGTAGAGGCGCTCGCCAATGGCACGATTAACCCCGTCGCGCCGGATAGCTTTATGCAGGCGTGGCGCAGTGTGGAAGTGACCGTGCTTCGTGTGAGCGAAAACAATGGCGAAGCAACCATGATTGCCCGTAACGCCCATCAGATTACGCTAAGGCCGTAGCGTAAGCGTCCCGGCGGTGTAATAGTCTTCGCCTGTATGGGTAGGAATATCCGTGATGCCCTGCGGACTCCATCGGTAGACCTTTACGATAATGGTGTAATCACCGGGCGGCAAAGCCTCGATGCCGTCCGCCAATGTGAGCGACTTGCCATCATAGACCACTTCGCCCGGCATCAGCGCGGATGTCGGGCGCGGCGGCGGGCTATCCCACTGCGCCACCAGCCGCCCGCCTGCATCCAGCAAACCTGCGGAGGTCGTGTAGTCCGCGTCAATGTTGCTCTGTGCATCCACGTCCACCCCCCACCACAAATCTATCCGCAGGGCGTCCGCGTCCGCCTCTACCGCCTGCAAGATGAGGCCGTTAGCGAATGTCACACGCGGCACGGGCGGCAGAACGTCGTAGCGGTAAAGGTGTATCGCATTGCCGATGTGGTCGGTGGTGGTCGTCATCGTGCGCTGATAGCCATTATCCGCCAGCACACCCAGCACCGTATCATCCCGACTCCAGAAGACCACCCACGCCGTCGCCACATCGCCTGTTTTTTGCGCCTGATTGTAAGGGAGCAAATCGCCCTGCAAATAGCCTTGATAAAATGTCGGGTGGTCGGTGGTCGGAGCCATTGTCGGGTCGCCCAAAAACGGGAAAGTTGCGAAGGCCGCGCCCGGCGGCATATTGCGTTCCCAGTAGTATTTCATCGGATATTGGCCGACTTCCACCTGTGCCAGGTATAAATCTCCCGGTTGCCCCAACGCCAACGCAGGCGCGGAGATAACATCCCATGGCTCTTTGATGCGGTAATAGTCCACACTGGTGACGCCATATAGCACAATCGCCACCAGCACAAGACCGCGTGCCGGTTGCGTGAGTGCCGTCATGCCTGCGCCCACCATCAGCGCGATAGCAGGTGCAATAATCAACAGCTTACGCTCTGTCAATAGCGGGGCGAATAAATTCCCGAAGAACAGCACACAAAACGGTAGTAACAACCACAACGCCAGCAGGAAGGCATCGCCCCTGCCGCGCTGTGTGCGCCTCTGCCATGCAGACCACAGCCCCAGCAACATCAGCCCGGCCAGCAATGCCCAGATAGCGCCCAGATAGCGGTCACGCAGATGCAGAAAGATAGGCCACGTCGTCGGGATGGCAAATGGCAAACTGTTATCAATCGCGTTCTGCGCCTGCGGGATGGTCACAAAGATAAACCAGGGTAGCACCGGCAATCCGCTAAGGATTAACCAGCCAATACCGTTTATGCGTTGCTTGCCCCGCAGGAACAGCAGAACATGCACGCCCTGTATCGCCGGGATGAACAAGCCTTGATAGTGCGTGTATGCTAATCCGCTTGTGCCCAGCGCCCACAGCAGACCGTCCCCTCTGCCGCTTGTGCGCCCGGCACTGCGCCCGCCGCTAGTGCGCCGCCACCGCAGATAAAACCACATGCTCCAACACGCAAAAAACGTATACAGCGAATAGTTGCGCGCCTCTTGCGCGAGGAAGATTTCCGCATCGCTGAGTGCCAGCATCAACGCGGCAAAAAACGGCAGAGCTTGCCATCCCCGCCGCCCATGTGCCAGTTCCGCGCCGATTTTGTACACAAACGCGACCGTCAACAGGCTGATTAAAGCGGACAGATAGCGCACCGCCAGCGCAGAATCACCCGCCAGCGCCACCCATCCGCGTAACAGCACATAATAAAGCGGTGGGTGGGTGTCTGTGGAGATGCGCGGGAACATATCGTCCTGAATGATGATATTCCACGCGAACGCCTCATCAAACCAGATGCTCTGTTGGGTGATGTGGTAGATGCGAAGCGCGGCGGCCAGCAACAGCACCAGCAACGCCGCGCCCAACATCGGGAATTTGTGGGAGGTTGGTTGTGTCTTCATAGCGCGGAATCATAGCATAAATACGCGGGAATAGGCTATTGTGCAGTGTGTGATTCCCCACCGATTACTCAGCATCCTTTGAAGTCCGCACGGGGGCGGATGTGGTATGATGAACCGTAGGATTAATTAGTAAAAGGTCATGAACTGATGTTTGACGTTATTGTTATCGGTGGACGGCCAGCCGGTTCTACACTGGCCGCCCGCTTAGGGAAATATGGGTACACAGTTTTATTGTTAGAACGGGCAACTCTGCCCAGCTTACCCGCCGCATCCAGCCCCATCATCTACGCCGCCACCATGAAGCTACTGGACGAAATCGGCGCGGATGAAAGCGCCTATGCCCGCAACACGCCTAAAATCCGGCAGATGAGTATTGATAGCGCCGGGCTTAAGGCGGATTTAGACCTGCCGGACGACGGCGGGCGCGATTACGCCTATGCCATAGACCGCGCCCGTTTTGACGCGGCGCTGTGGGACACGGCGGCCAGCTACCCCACTGTGACCGCCCTGCAGAACTTCCACGCGACGGATTTAATCCGGGATGGCGAAACCGTCATCGGTGTAACAGGCAAGGATGAAAGCGGCGCAACACGACAGTTTACCGGGCGGGTGGTGGTAGGCGCGGACGGGCGCTTTAGCATGGTTGCCCGCAAAGCAGACGCCCAGACCCGTGACGAAAACAGTGATTTCCCCTCATCCTTACTTTATGCGTACTGGCAGGGCGTAACACCCTATCACGGCCAGCCGTCGTCGGTGGCTTACGAAGGCCAGCCGGGACTCGGCTACCTCATCATGGATAGCGCGGATAACACCGCCGCCGTCACCATCGAAGGCCGCGCGGATTTACTGAAAGCCCCCGCCGGTGATGTGGAAGCGTTCTATGTGGGGTTGCTCCAGCAACAGCCCGCACTATGGGAGCGCGTGCAACACGCCCAGCAGGTAACATCCGTGCGCGGGATGCGTAACGTTGGCAATCTGTACCGTCAGCCGGGCGGCGCGGGTTGGGCGCTGGTGGGCGACGCCTACCACCAGAAAGACCCGTTAGATGGTCAGGGCATCTTCGACGCGGTATTCACGGCTAAGGCGCTGGCGTGGGCGTTGCGCTACTATCTGCGCGGCGAGATGACATGGCCGGAGGCGCTGGACTGGTACGACGAAACCGCCCGCATCAAGACTTACGGCATGTATAAATCCGTGCTGAACCGCGTTAAATCCAGCCTGTACCCTATGATGGCCTTGCCCGACAATGTGCAGGAGACTATGGGGCGCTGGCTGATGGAAGACGACCTCATCCGGCGCATGTTCGGCGGCATGATGACACGCCAAATCCCGGCGGATGTGATGCGGGTGATGACGCCGCCCCTGTTGCTTCGGGCGGCGGTGCGCGGCGGTGTACGCGATGGCCTGCGTGATGTGCGTCAGCGTGTGCGGCGGCGGACTCGTTTATTTTAGCCCGGCATTTTATTTAGCCCGGCATTTTAGCCTGGCTTGGCGTTACAATAGGACGCATGACGTAACAAAGGAGTGATTTATGCGTTTAGCCGTTATATCGGATATTCACGGCAACTTAACCGCGCTTGAGGCCGTCCTGATGGACTTGCAGAGCGTGGGCGAGGTTGATTTAATCTGGCATTTGGGGGATTATGTGGCGTTTGGCCCGGACGGTAAACATGTCATCGACCGTGTGCGGGAGCAAATAACGCAATTGGGCGAGGACAAGGTAAAGGCCATCGGCGGCAATACCGACCGCTACCTCATCACCGGGCAACGCTTTAACCAACCGCCCGCAGAAGACGAAGAAGCGTTTAACAAGTTACACGCAACCCGCGAGACCATCAACGCCGCGCTACAGTGGAACTTCGCCCAACTCACATGGGAGGATTACCAATGGCTCACCAAAACACTCGGCAGGGAATTACACGTTGATGTGCCCGGCTACGGCACGGTTATCGGCTTTCATGCGGTGCCCGGCAACGATGAAACCTTCCTGGATGCCGACACACCGGATGAAGAAGCGGCGGACTATCTGCTAGACCGTGAAGGACGCTTGGCGATTGGTGGGCACACCCACAAGCCCACACAACGCGAAATCGGCACATGGCATATGATAAATCCCGGCAGTGTCGGCGCGTCCTTCCATGCTGGCAAAGCGGAATGGGCGCTCATCACATTTGCGGATGGCGTGGCAAATGTTGACCTGCGCGTGGTGGATTATGATACAGACGCGCTTAAGGCCAGCATTATGCAGAGCGACTTCCCGCTTAAAGAGTGGGCGATTAAACGGTTAGGGCTGGCTTGATGCTCAGTCAATTACTGGACGAAATCAACGCGGAACAGGGCTACGGCGTCCTGCTCATGTCACAAATGGATGGCGTGCCGGACACTTTGCAGTTCATCATCGCCACAACCGAATTTGACCCGGAGATAGAAGGCCTGCGCGATAAGCACCGCTACATCGTGCGGGCTATTGGCGTGCAGGAGCATCGCATCAGCATGGGCTTGTTCCGCATGGGCGCGGTGTTTGAAGCGGAAACGCATCCGCTATTGTTCCAGTACAATAGCGTGCCCGTCGGCATGTTTTTTAAGGGGCAACCGCACAGTACCGACGCGCTGATTCTCAACATATTTCAGACGTATTCCAGCGTATTTTGGGATTGGCGGCACATCCCGGACTATCTCAATCTATCCAAGCCCTTGTTTGATTTATTCGACGGTGGCGGGGATTTAGTCGGCGAGATGCCGCAACCCCTTGCGGATGCGCTGAACCCGGTGTTCGAGGCGCAAGGGCTGGAAACACGCATCATCGCGGGCGAAAAGCCCAAAGAACAACCGCCGCAAAAGGTGTTATTGCTGGACGACTCCTACATCGTCGCGGCGGATTTTTCCGTCGATACGCTATAAACACCTCAAAAGGGACGCCGTGTAACAGGCAAACTAAAACCAATGCTATTGTATGTATGGGCACGACGTATCGTGCCCACGCTCTAGCCGCTCATTAGCCAGCGTCTTCGGTTTCTTCTTCGCCTTGTGGCGCGTCTTCTGGCGCATCTTCTGGTGCATCGGCCTCGTCTTCCATGTCCGGTTCGTCTACTTCACACACCGTACAGAACACGCTCTCCGGCTGATTATCGTTCAATAGCGCATTCAGCCATTCACGGAAGGTCAGACCATCCACTTCCAGCGTATAAAATTCCGGCAAGGCCAGGATGGTATGGTCTGTGCCTGCCGCGACATAACTTGTGAAGTTCGGCAGGGCATCCAGCGCACCCAGCGCGGCGGCCATGCCATCAATCCAGTCCTGGTCGGTGGTGCGTAACTGGCTGAATTGATAAAACAGAATTTGCACGCTATCCGCATAATGGGTGAACTGCCCAATGCGCGCATTGGGGAACGCTTGTGCGGTGGCGCTATAAAGCAGATTGGTCGTGAAGGTGGTCGGGTCAGCTTCGGCCAATTCCGGCACAAAGGGCGGCATATTGGCGTAAATATTCCAGTTATCCTCTAGCACGCTCCAGCCCACAGGGGTAACGCCTATCCCCGCATCCCCCAGAATAGCCGCGCTCGCGTTGGGGTACTGGTTAAGGATGTAAGGCGCGTGGTAGATCGCGCCATACGCGCCCGCACTGCTCCCGGTGATGAACAACCGATTAGGGCTGGTGAAGGTGCTATACGCCCAATCCAGCACGGCGGCGCTATTGGTATAACCGCTATGGCGAATGCTGAGGCTATCGGTGTAATCAATCGTCGTGTCACCGATGTGAATGTCTGCGGTGCAGTACGGCACAAAGACCATACTATAGTTCGCTAGGGGGTTATCCGGGTTGCTGAAGTCGAAGATGCCGTCATAAAACAGCAATTCGTCATCATCCACAGCATCGTCAAATGTGCCCCCTTCGCGGCAGGTCAGGCTATTCCAGCACGCCCCACCGCCCTGGAAGTAAACCATCAGGTTGTTACTGGTTCCGCGCCGTGCAAAAAACTGATAAGGGGTATCGCGGGCGCATCCTGTTTCGCCCGCCAGCGGGATAACCAGCCATTCCGCGCTAAGGTCGTTGAGGGTGGGCAAAGGGGGGGCTTCGTCGGTGTCATCCTGTGCGGCGACAATCGCGGCGGTTGATAGCATGATGAGGGTTAAAAAAAATGCCAGAAAACGCATAAAATCACTCCTTTTAAAATTTTAAGTAAGCTAAAGATAGTCACAATCCATGAGTAAAACGTTAGGAACAGCGTCAGAAGCGCGCATCAACAGTCCACGCCCGGAATAAGCTGGCCTACTCCGTGTTTATTCTGCTGGCCGTGCGGCGATGAGCACCGTCCATGTGCCTTTTTGCACGGCTTCCCCCTTGTGGTTGATGATGCGCGCCTCCAGCGTGACCAGGCCACCGCCCAAACGCCGCGCCTCTTTTAATTCCGCCACCACAATGTCCACATGCAATGTATCCCCGATGTAAACAGGCTGGCTGAACTTCATCTCCAATGCACGGAAGGCCAACACCGTGCCTTCCATAAAGCCCAGTTGATACGCCTGCCCCACCGCATAACTGAGCGTTAACATGCCGTGTGCCACGCGCTGACCGAGCATGTGTGATTCCATGTAATGCGCGTCGAAGTGCATCGGGTTAAAGTCCCCCGTCAGGCTACCGAACTGTACAATGTCGGCTTCGGTAATCGTCCGGGCGCGGGTGGTCATCTGCTGGCCGAGTTGATAATCCTCAAAGTACAGACCTGTCATCGTCTGTGCCTCCCCTGTTACACGTTAAACCGGATGTGCAGAATATCGCCGTCTTTCACGAGATACTCTTTGCCTTCCAGGTGCATTTTACCCTGTTTCTTTACTTCTGCCTCACCACCGGCGGCCAATAAATCCTGATAGTGCATAACCTCCGCACGGATAAAGCCCTTTTGCAAGTCGGTATGGATGACGCCCGCCGCTTCCGGCGCGGTTGCGCCTGTTTTTACACTCCATGCGCGGCATTCGTCCTCGCCTACGGTGAAGAAGGATTGAATGTTCATCAGTTCATAGCTCAGGCGGATGACTTTAGCGCGGCTCAATTCCGCAATGCCGTATTCTTCCATGAACATTGTGATGTCGTCCTGGTTATCCAATTGCGCTATTTCCGCCTCTAGCTTGCCCTGCAAGCCCACCAAAGCACTGCGTTGATGTGCATAAGTCAGGATGTCTTCTACCGCTTTGGCTTCGTCGCCAATGTTGACGACCACCAGCACGGGCTTAAGCGACAAGAAGCCAAACCCCCGCAGGCCTTTTTCCTGCTCATCAGTCAGGCCGAAGTCCCGCAGGGGTTTTTCCTCTTCCAGGTGTGCCTGTAATGCTTGCAGAAGTTCGGTTTCTTCGGCGTATTGCGCCTCTACCTTTTTGCCTTTAATGCGGATTTCATCCGCGATTTTTTGCAGGCGGCGCTCAATCGTGGTCATATCTTCCAGCAAAAATTCCGCGTCAATAATCTCTAAATCGCGCACCGGGTCAATATGTTCATAGGGATGCGGCACGGTGTCGTTGTCGAAGGCGCGGACGATGTGCAGGAAGCCATCCACTTGGGATAGCTGGTTGCGGAATTGCCCGGATAGCCCACCGGAGCTAATGCCTTTGTCCAG
>DAIMZF010000135.1:0-9144 GCA_036734085.1 Aggregatilineales bacterium | reverse complement strand
CGGCTGATAATCTGCTCTGTGCTATCGCTGAGGGTAAAATTGCGCGTTTCTGTCAAGTCATAGGTAATCACCTGGCGCTCGACGTATAAATAAAACATCATCAGTACGCCAACCACCAAAAATGACGAGAAAACCGAGATTGTGCCGCGCCGTGCCTGTCGCCCGGTGATGAACCCGACGAACTCACGCGGGGTAATCAGCACCCACAGCGCCAGAGCCGCCCCTGCCAGACCTATCAGGATGACGTTGTAGGCGCGTAGCTGGCCTTCGTAGAAGAACGCCAGAACAGACAGCAACGCGAACAAGGCAAACGCGATGCTGGCGAACTGCCCAATATCACCGCGAGTCAGGGTGATTTGTGTGTTACTTTCCGCGTTTGGCTTCATCTAACGCCACCTCCGCGATTCAATAATACGAATAGCAATAAACAGCATCGCCGTGATTAACCCGGCGAAGAACACGACATCCTCAGCGCGGAAGATGCCCAGCGCGAATGATGTGGAAAAATGTCCCTGCAACGTCAGCTTACGGATGAACCGGGCAAGCTCCACATCCGCCACAATTTGCCCGATGTTATCGCCCAGATACAGCAGGAACAGCGTGACCATGCTCAAAAACCCGGCGACAATCTGGCTATCCGTCAATGCGGAGTAAACAAGGCCGACGCTCAACGTCGCGCCGCCATAAAGCCAGATGCCAACATAAGCGGATAACGCTTTGCCTAAATCCGGGAATGCGCCGATGTTCACCAGGATAATTTGATACAACAATGTAATCAGCAACAGGATGCTATAAAACGCCCACGCGCTTAAAAACTTGCCGATGATGATGGCGCTATCGCTCACAGGGGCGGTTAGTAAAAGCTCCATTGTGCCTTCGCGTGTTTCTTCCGCAATCATCCGCATGGTTAACAGGGGGGCGAAGAATATCATGCCGAAGCTCAAAAATTCCGGGATGGCGGCGGGGTCTGCGGGGGTTGTGCCAACACTCAGCCATAAGTTACTGGCGAAGAAGAAGCCCGCCAGCAGTAAAAACGCCGCGCCGATGAGATAGGCGTAGGGCGACGTGAAGTTACTCCGCAGTTCGCGCCAGAAGATGACACCGACTCCGTTCATGTGTTTGTGCCCTCTCTGCTGACAATTTTCAAGAAGATGTCCTCTAGTGTGACGGCCACCGGGCGGAGTTCCAGCAATTGCCAACCTGCGCTTGCCACCCGCTTGACGACCTCCCGGCGGATGTCTTGCCCGCTTGTCGCGTCGAGTGTGTAACCGCCTGCCAGCCGTTGCACTTGTGCCACACCGGGAATAGACTTGAGCAAAGTCTCTATTTTCTCACGGCCTGCGCCCTCTATCTGCACAAAGATACTATCGCCGGGATACAGTTGTTGCCGCAGTTCCGCCGGTGTGCCTTCCGCGACGATGTGCCCGTGATTGATAATCAGTACCCGGTCACACACCTGTTCCGCTTCCGACAGGATGTGTGTGCTGAAGAGTACCGTATGCGAGTCGGCCAGGTCGCGCACAGCTTCGCGCACTTCGATCACCTGTTGCGGGTCAATGCCGATTGTCGGCTCATCCAAGATAATCACTTTGGGGTCATGGACGAGCGTCTGTGCCAGCCCCAACCGTTGCTTTAACCCTTTGGACAGACTGCGTACTAAAGAACGCCGCCTATCCAGCAATTGCACGCGGTCTAGCACGGCTTCAATCTGCTTTTTGGGCTGATGCACACCGCGCAATTTGGCCCAAAAATGGACATATTCTTCTACGGTCATATCCGGGTAGAGTGGCACGCGCTCCGGCATATACCCCACCTGGCGGCGGACTTCCAGCGAGTCCTGCACGATGTCGAAGCCGTCAAGCGTGGCTGTGCCTTCTGTGGGGGGCATAAAGCCGGTTAACATCCGCATGGTGGAGGTTTTGCCTGCCCCATTGGGGCCTAAAATCCCCAGTATTTCTCCAGCTTTGGCAGAAAATGAGATGTGGTCTACGGCGGTCTTCAGGCCGTAGCGTTTGGTAAGGTTGTGAACTTCTATCATAATTGGTTAGCCGTCAGCTTCTCGCCCTTAGCTTTTAATGGTTGATGGTACTTCCACGCGGAATAAACGTCAATGAAGCATTGCCACCCTCCAACAATCCCTGACAATTACGCTTTGGGTACACTGCACAAAATCGTGAACAAATTGCATGAATCTGGCAAAAGTGGGGGGCAACACGTTATTTTTGTGGTAACTTTATAGGCGTTGTTCCATCATATTTCCTGTTTGACGCATCACACACGGAGTTTACCCTGTAATGATCGTTACCACTATCCGTCGTCGTCGTAGCCGTCGCCCATTGGCCGTTTATGGTCAGGTTGGGTTTTTTGTGCTGGGATGATACGGCGGGCGCTTACGCCCCAACAGCATGAGTATAACCACCCTGACCTGATACCCGGTCAGGGTTTTTTGTTGTCTTTTCTTTATTGAGGAGTGAGTATGACACATCGCAACGGATATAAGCGGATAGGCGTACATGGTGCGTCTGGCTATGCCGGGCAGGATGTCGTGGAGATTTTAGCCGCACACCCGCACGTGGAAATCATCTACGCCACGTCGGACACCTACGCGGGCGACCCTGTGCCGTTTACGGATTTGCAGTATATCCCGCACGCCCATGCGAATTTAGCTGATGTCGAAGCGGTGTTTCTCGCTTTGCCGCACGGCGCATCCGCGCAGATGGCACACGCCGCCCATTCACAGGGTGTTAAGGTGATTGACTTGAGCGCGGACTTGCGGCTGGATTCTGCTGAAAGCTATCAACAATGGTATGGTGCGGCGCATCCCCACCCGCAGATGTTGACCGCGCCTTACGGTCTGGTGGAAGTCAACCGGGCGTACTTAGGCGGCGCGGATGTCGTCGCTGTGCCAGGATGCTACCCGACAACGACGCTACTCGGCTTGTATCCGTTGCTTAAAGCGGGTGTGCTTGCGCCCGCAATGCCCATCATCGTAGATGCTAAATCCGGCGTGAGTGGGGCAGGCCGTAACCCCAAGCCCAACCTGCATTTTGTGGAAGTATACAGCAATTTTTCGCCGTATAGCGTCGGGCGTAGTCATCGCCATGTGGGTGAAATCGAGCAGGAGATGCACAAGCTCCATGCCGGGCTAGGCCCGCTCATTTTTACGCCGCATTTGCTCCCGGTGGATAGAGGCTTGATGGCGAGCATCTATGTGCATCTGGCGGATGGCTTCGACGCGGAGGACGCGCACGGCCTCTACGATGAAATCTACGGTGATGAGCCTTTGGTGGATGTTCTGCCCGCCGGACAGCACGCGACGCTTAAGCATGTGGTCAAGACCAACAAATGCGCCATCAGCCTGACGCCTGTCAATGGGCGCTACCTGCATATCACCAGTGTAACGGATAATCTGCGTAAGGGGGCGGCAGGCCAGGCCGTACAGAACTTTAACCTGATGTGCGGCTTCCCGGAGATAACGGCCTTACTATGACCGCACAACCCCTTGTGATCAAAATCGGCGGGCACGAGATAGCCGACCCGGAATTTTTAACCGAACTCGCGCAGACCGTCCAGCACGTCACACAGATGAACGGCCAACCCGTGATGATTGTGCATGGTGGCGGCAAGGAGATTAGCGACCTGCAACGCGCACTGGGCATTCAACCGCAATATATCGACGGCCTACGCATTACAGACGCGCCTTCGCTGGATGTCGTGCAGATGGTCTTGGCCGGGCTGGTGAACAAGCGTTTAGTGGCTTATCTGCTGGCGGCGGGCGTGGACGCTATTGGCTTAACAGGCGTGGATAGGGGTATCATCCGCGCCCGGCAGATGCACCACCCGATGCAGGACATGGGCTTAACGGGTGAACCCGGCGCGGTACGGGGCGATGTGTTGTGCGGCATGACCGCGCAGGGCGTCGTGCCGGTCATTGCGCCTTTATGTTTGGCGGAGGATGCCCCCAACCGCATTTATAACGTCAATGCCGACCATGTAGCCGGTGCGGTTGGCGCGGCGGTGGATGCTTCGAGCACAGTGTTTATCACCAATGTTCCGGGTGTCATGTCGGACTCGGTCGTTATCCCACAGATGAACGCGGTACATGCGGCGGCACTCATCGCGGATGGTACGATTAACGGCGGCATGATCCCGAAGGTACAGACCGCGCTGGACGTTCTGGCGCGGGGTGTGCCGCAAGTCGTGATTACGAACCTGACCGGGTTAAAATCCGGCGGGGGTACTGTTTTTGTCTCTCAAAGTTAATAAAGGATACCTGATGACCGACACAACACCTGTTTTGACCGGGCAAGTCATCCACGACGACGCCCATTACATCGTGCAGACTTACAAGCGCCCGCCGTTTGTGCTGGTACACGGTGAAGGGGCTTATTTATTTGATAGTGAAGGCCAACGCTATACTGACTGGGTGGCCGGGATCGCGGTCAATGCGCTGGGCTATGGGGATGCAGGTGTGACGCAAGCCATCAATGCACAGTTAGCAACGGGCCTCATCCACACCAGCAACCTGTATTACACCGCCCCCCAAACACAACTTGCCCGCCTGCTGGTGGAAAATTCCTTTGCGGATAGGGTGTTCTTCACCAATAGCGGCACAGAAGCCAACGAAGGCGCGATTAAGTTTGCGCGTAAGATGTCCTACAACGCCGGGCAGACTGCCAAGACCGAGATTGTGACATTTAGTGGTGCGTTTCATGGCCGCACGATGGGGTCAGTCACCCTGACGCCTAAAGAGAAGTATCAAAAGCCGTTTAAGCCGCTTTTGCCCGGCGTGACCGTCGCGGAATTTAACGACATCGCCAGCGCGGAAGCCGCCATCAACGCGAAGACGTGCGCGGTATTTGTGGAGCCGATTCAGGGTGAGGGCGGAATCAACAGCGCGACGCCGGAATTTCTGGCCGCGCTCCGCCGTTTGTGCGACCAGTACAGCGCGTTACTGGTCTTTGATGAGGTACAGTGTGGCGTTGGGCGTACAGGGGATTTGTGGGCGCATACAGCCAGTGGCATCACGCCGGACATCATGACGATTGCCAAGCCCTTAGCGGGCGGCCTGCCCATCGGCGCGATACTGGTTACCCATGCGGTTGCGGATGCCCTGCAACCCGGCGATCATGGCTCGACCTTTGCGGGGGGCGGTGTGGTGATGTCCGCCGCGCTGGAAGTTATGAACCGTGTTAATCAGCCTGGATTTTTGGGTCATGTGCAGGAGACCGGCGCGTACCTGATGCACCGCCTGCAAACGCTGGAAAATGACCATATTGTGGAAGTGCGCGGGCGTGGCTTGATGGTGGCGCTGGAACTGGATATGGATGTTTCCGCCATCATTGAGCAGGGCTATGAACACGGTTTGCTGATGGTCAATGCTGGCACGAATGTAATTCGCTTTGTGCCGCCGTTGATTATCGAGCGGGCGCATGTGGATGAACTGATTGATAAATTGCAGATAATCCTGGAGAGCGTATAAGTGAATCAGCATGTAACCGAGTCGCAAATGACGGTTCAGCTTACGGCAGAGATTGGTGATGTGCGGGGCTTCCGCGTGGCAGGGGTGCATTGTGGCCTGAAGAAAAACGAACGGCTGGATTTAGCCCTTATCCTCAGTGATGCGCCATGCACGGCGGCGGGGGTCTTTACCACAAACCAGGTGAAGGCCGCGCCCGTTTTGCTGGGCATGGAGCGCCTGACGAGCCATGCGGACGACATCCGCGCTGTGGTGGTCAACACGGGAAGCGCGAACGCCGTCACGGGTGAATTAGGGATGCAGAACGCGCACGCTACCACACATCTTGTCGCGCAAGCGTGCGGCATCCAACCGGAGCAGGTGATTCCGCTTTCTACAGGGGTGATTGGCCTGCAATTACCGATGGAAAAGATTGAGCGCGGCGTGACGTTAGCGGCTGGCTCACTCGGCGCGGATTGGGATAGTACCGCTCGTGCCATCATGACGACAGACACACGCCCTAAAAGCGCGATGGTCACGGTGCAGACCGCCAACGGCGAATATCGCATCGCTGGTATTGCCAAAGGCGCAGGCATGATTGCGCCCAACATGGCGACCATGCTCAGTGTGATTGTGACGGATGCGGCGCTGTCTCCCGTGCAGGTACAGCAAACCGTGAAGTCATCCACGAGTACGACGTTCAATCGCATTGTGGTGGATGGCGATATGAGCACCAATGACACAGTGCTTCTGTTGGCAAACGGTCAAAGCGGCGTGACCATCACCGATGCAGAACTGCCCATCTTTGAAGCGGCATTGACCCGGCTGTGCAAGGCATTGGCGCAGGGGATTGTGCGCGATGGCGAAGGCGTGACGAAGTTCATCACTGTGTACGTATGCGGCGCACCGGATGACGCCGCCGCGTATCAGGTCGCGCATACGATTGCGACATCGCCATTGGTCAAGACTGCTTTTTATGGCAACGATGCGAACTGGGGGCGTCTGCTGGCGGCGGCGGGGCGGGCGGGCGTGCCCGTTGACCAGACACGGGTGAATTTGTTTATCGCGCCCGGTGTGGATGCCCTGAATACCGGACTGCAACTGCTTCAACAGGGTGCGCCGACAGCCTACGCGGAAGCCGACGCTCATGCTATTATGCTATCGTCGGAAATCACCGCCACGCTGGATTTAAACAACGGTACAGGGGCGGCGCTGGTGTGGACAACAGATTTTAGCCATGATTACGTGAGCATCAATGCGGATTACAGGAGTTAAGAAGGGGGTAGCGGTTGCGTAGTCATGGGTGATGATGCTCAATCGCTAAACTTTAAAAACCATGAAAACAGGATTATTGGCACTAGAAGATGGCCGGGTGTTTCCCGGTGTGGGCTGGGGGGCGGAAGGTGTCTCGACTGGTGAAGTGGTGTTTAACACTTCCATGACGGGCTACCAGGAGATTTTGACCGACCCATCATATTATAAGCAAATCGTCACGATGACTGTGCCGCATGTGGGCAATACAGGCATCAATGCGGAAGATACCGAATCACACCAGGTATGGGTGGCTGGCTTTGTGGTGCGGTCACTCAGCCCGACGGTCAGCAGTTGGCGTGAACGGGGCGATTTAAACGGCTACCTGCGCGAGCAGGGCGTGATTGGCCTCAGTGATGTAGCGACGCGCTCGTTAGTGCGTTACATCCGCGAAAAAGGCGCGATGCGTGGCGCGATTGCTCACGGCGAAGCCGCACAAGACCCGGAGGCACTGGTGCAGATGGCACGCGAGTCGATGGATATGAACGGCGCAAATCTGGTTGATGCGGTGACGACGCCGGAGCCTTACAACTGGACGGAATATAGCGACCCACAATGGTATCAGGACGCGGCACAGAACGACGCCGGGCCGTTGGTGGTGGCGTATGACCTGGGCATTAAGCGCAACATCCTGCGGATGCTGACAGACAGAGGTATTCGGGTAATCGTTGTGCCTGCGAACACGTCGGCAGACGATGTGCTGAAGCTCAACCCGTCGGGCGTTTTCCTCAGCAATGGGCCGGGCGACCCTGCCGCCGTGCATTATGCCATTGACAATGTGCGGGGCTTACTGGGCAAAACGCCGGTCTTCGGCATCTGCTTAGGCCATCAGATTTTGGGCTTGGCGCTGGGCGGACAAACCGAAAAGATGCGCTTTGGGCATCGCGGCGGCAACCAACCCGTTAAAAATCTCCTGACGGGGGGTGTGGAAATCAGCGCCCATAATCACGGCTTCGCGGTCACGGCGGATAGTGACTTAAGCGGTGCAGAGATTACGCACATTAACCTGAACGATAACACGGTGGAAGGCTTGCGCCACGAAGCACTGGGCGCGTTTAGCGTGCAATACCACCCGGAAAGCTCGCCAGGCCCGCACGACTCGCTGTACTTATTTGATGAATTTGTCCATCGGGTGAAAGGCAACGCCGGGTGAGCCTGCCGCCCTTCTTCCAGATGGTGATTGTGGTTTTCATCGCCTCGCTGATTTTTTCTATCGTCTGGGTGTACTTCGGCCCGCAAAATGTGCCAACCAAGCCGGAGACACCCGACGAAGCGGAGCAACGACGTATCGAGGCGGCGCAATCCCGCGAGCGACGGGCGGCGCAGGAGCGTCTATTTACGGAGCTAGAGCGCACGAAAGCCATCCGTGCGGAGCGACAAGCCATGAATGCCCGCCCGTATAACGTCAGTCTGCTCCCGCCCACGCACACACGCCTGACGGTGATAAGTGCCTACACCATTGATTATGACGCCTACCGTGCCTTCGCCTACTTATGCCCGGATTGGGTAGATTTTACATTCGAGCAATTCGACGCTTACTGGGATGACCCCCACAAGGCGCTGTGGGTGTGGCACGGCGATAACATGATTGAAAGCTATGGGGAAGAAGAACTTCAACGGGTGGTGCAGGGGCAATCAATGCAGATGCACCGGGCGTTGACCCGGCACGGTTGGCAGGTCGCCCACAAAGTCGCCCACGAAGCCCGCCCGCATCAGACAATATTTGTCACACACTATCAACGGCTGGCATAAAATGGGAACTTTAAGCGTTAACGGTAGTTTTATGATGACTGATGGTTATATAAACCGTTGAGGTTGCGTTAATTTTACCTGTTTTTTAATGATTATATGCGCTATTTGGGCTAAATCTCCCGTAAAACCACTTGCAAAAACTAAAACCGTGCTAGAATGTGAGACAGCTTGCATAAAAGCTACATATTAAAATTTTTACACCCAGTTTAAGGAGAAATCACAATGGCGATTGAATTCTACGACGTAAAACTGCGTCAAAAAGTACAAATCGACGAAGCAAAGGTGAAGAAGACCACGTTCCAGACCAAGAACGGCCAAACCCGTTACGGCCTGCGTGCAACCACAGAAGATGGCCGCAACCTGACGAAATTTGTCAGCAAAGGCGACTGGGACGCGCTGAACGTACCGCAAGAGTAAGTCATCTTTCATCAGTGACAAACACCCCAACACCCACCCCACACAAGCACAAGCACAAGCAAAAAGCCTGTGTGGGGGCTAGACAGCCGTCTATGCGTTGATGCTTTATTCGTCAGTGCGTAGTGGGCGATCTTCAATCGGTAATTTATCCCGTTGGAACAACGCAAACCCCAAGCCGACATGCTTTAGCTCATCCGCGCCGCTAC
>DAIMZF010000134.1:0-9159 GCA_036734085.1 Aggregatilineales bacterium | reverse complement strand
TGGAAAGCCAATTGTTCGACCAACGCCGCTATGACCTGGAGCGCGTTGGCCGTTATAAGCTGAACCAACGCTTAGGGCTGGATGGACTTATTTCTCGCAAGACGCGCACAGTCACAAAATCTGACATCGTGAAACTGGTTGAGCGCATGATTCTCATTAATAACGGCGTGGTTGGCCCGGATGACATCGACCATCTAGGCAATCGTCGTGTGAAGACTGTCGGCGAGTTAATTATGAACAAGCTCCGCATCGGCCTGCGCCGTACCGAGCGCGTCGTAAAAGAGCGGATGTCCATCCGCGAGACGGAAAACCTGACTCCGGTGAATTTAGTTAATATTCGCCCGGTAGTTGCTTCTGTCCGCGAATTTTTTGGGTCATCACAGCTATCACAATTTATGGAGCAAACGAACCCGCTTGCAGAACTAACGCACAAGCGTACCCTTTCTGCTTTAGGGCCGGGTGGTTTGCGCCGGGAGCGTGCAGGTTTTGATGTGCGTGACGTTCACCATAGCCACTATGGCCGCATCTGCCCGATTGAAACGCCAGAAGGCCCGAACATCGGCTTGATTGGCCGTTTAGCCAGTTATGCCCGTGTCAATGAGTATGGCTTTATCGAGACACCTTACCGCCGTGTGATTAAGTTCCTGGAGCCGACGGATGAGCGCATCATCGGTCGGGTTTTGCGTGATGATGTTGAAGACAAGAATGATAAAGTCATCGCGGAAGAGGGAAGTGTTGTCACCCCAGAGATGGCGCAGGCATTTGTAAAGGCAAAGATCGACAAAGTGCCGCTTGTGCCGTTTGTGACGCCGGATATTGTCTACCTGAGCGCCGATGCTGAAGATAATTATGTCATCGCACAGGCTAACACGGCGACCGCAGAAAATGGTCAACTTATCCCTAGCCGTGTTTCTGCGCGACACCAGCAAAACTTTATCATGATGCCCGCACAACGTGTGGACTTCATGGACGTTGCTCCCCGTCAGATTGTAGGTATTAGCGCGTCCCTCATCCCATTCCTGGAGCATGACGACGCCAGTCGTGCGCTGATGGGGTCTAACATGCAACGTCAGGCTGTGCCGCTCCTGCGCCCGGAGGTTTCGCGCATTACAACCGGCATGGAAAGCCAGGCCGCCTATGATAGTGGCCAGGTACTGGTTAGCGAAGTCGCGGGCCGTGTTCGTAGCGTACAGGGTGACCAGATAGCAATTACGACAGAAGATGGTGGTGATAAGGTCTATAAGTTACGCAAGTACGATCGTTCTAACCAATCGACTTGCATCGACCAACGCCCGGTTGTATATCAAGGGGATATCATCCAAAAAGGGCAAATCATCGCGGATAGCTCCTCTACCTTGATGGGGCAATTAGCACTTGGGCATGACGTACTCGTGGCCTTCCTGAGTTGGGATGGCGGTAACTATGAAGATGCGCTCCTCATCAGCGAAGATATGTTGCGCCGGGACAAGTTCGCCAGCATCCATATCGAGAAGCACGAAGTTGAGGCACGCGATACCAAACTTGGCTCGGAAGAAATCACCTATGATATTCCAAATGTGGGTGAAGACGCCCTGAAAGACCTTGATGAATTTGGTATTGTCCGCATCGGTGCGGAAGTTGGCCCGAATGATATTTTGGTTGGCAAGATTACACCAAAGGGTGAAAAAGAACTCAGCCCGGAAGAAAAGCTACTCCGCGCTATCTTCGGAGAGCAAGCACGCGAAGTGAAGGACAGTTCCCTGCGGATGCCACATGGTGATCGGGGTAAGATCGTCGATGTGAAGACTTTCACCCGTGAAGAACACCGCGATTTACCGGCAGGTGTGGAGAAGATGGTACGTGTGAGCGTAGCCCAACGCCGTAAACTGACTGTTGGCGATAAGATGGCCGGACGCCACGGTAACAAGGGTGTTATTTCGCGGATTGTCGCCATTGAAGATTTGCCGTATCTGAGTGACGGCACGACGATTGAAATTATCCTCAACCCGACAGGTGTGCCAGGCCGTATGAATATCGGTCAGATTTTAGAATTGCATGTTGGCTGGGCGGCAGATCGTCTGGGCTTCCGTGCTGTAACCCCTGTGTTTGATGGTGCGCGTGAGTACGAAATCCGTGCGGACTTAGGCCGTGCCTGGATGATTGATGAAGCGTGGAAGGTCATCACAGAGCGCGCTTGGGATTGGCTGGACACGCTGGAAGAACTCAGCCCAGATGACTTCGAGGATGATGAAGAAGTAATGCGCTTGTACGTTCACGAGTGGCTGAAGGACACAGGCCGCTATGATGCGGAGTTGCTCATCCGTGAACGGGTGTATATGCGCCGTGCCGTCCTCGCAGAGTGGATTATCGAGATGGGCATTGATGCCAATGATGTGCTGATGTTCAGTACAGAGGGGCATAGTATGGAAGAACGCCAGCGCCGTGATGAGAACGCTATTGAGCTTCTGTATCGCTTGTGGGTTGCCAAACATTCACCTGATACAGTCATCCCGCCCGACGCTGACATTCGTGAGATTCAGCAAATTGCAGACCGCGTGATGTTTGAGGTGGGCGTACCGAACCCGATGTATGGCAAGCAGACCTTATATGACGGGCGCACGGGCGAACCGTTCGATAACTCCGTTGCTGTGGGGTATGTCCATATGCTTAAGCTGGCTCACTTGGTGGAAGACAAAGCACATGCTCGCTCTACCGGGCCATACTCTCTGGTGACACAACAACCTCTGGGCGGTAAAGCTCAATTCGGTGGTCAACGTTTTGGTGAGATGGAAGTGTGGGCGCTGGAAGCCTACGGCGCGGCTTATACGCTACAAGAGATGTTGACAGTCAAATCCGACGATGTGCAAGGCCGTGTAAAGACCTACGAAGCCATCGTGAAGGGTGAGCCGATTGAAGAACCGGGCATCCCGACAAGCTTCCGGGTTTTGGTTAAGGAACTACAAAGTCTCGGCTTAGCAGTGGAAGCCATCACGGATAGCGGTGATGTCATCAAGTTCGGGAAAGATGATGAACAAGCCAAACAACCTAAAATTGGCACTGGGCTTCATAACCTGGCCGATACGCTGACCGGCTCTGCGGACTAACTGCTGTAGCTTTAATATTCAAGGCGGCCTGTGGAATAAGCAGGCCGCCTTTTGATTCTACTCGTTGCTAGGGGCTTCTACAGGCGCGATAGGGCGGTTAATATCTGTTAAAATCTCTTGCTGGAAGAGATACGTCCGCGATGAGACTGTACCGCCTGCTAATTCAGGATCAATTGATGCGCCGTCAATCGTAATATCTAACTCAACTTCTAACTCCCGACCTGCTATCTGTCCATTGCTATTGATAAATAATGTGAACAGAAACACATCACCAGCAGTTTCCGTAATTTGTGTGGCTAAAACCTGACCAAACGCACTATCATCGAGTGCGAAGTCTACCAATTGTTCGGAAAAACTAAGGAAAGCTGTGCCGTCAAAAGCAAAGGTGATTGTTTCGTAAATCTCCCCGCGAATTTCTGCCTCGCCTAACGTCACAGAACTGGCGACCTCCACAATTTGTAAGACAATATCCAGCGTGCCGCCGCCTTCCTCACTGCTTGCAAAAAGGTTAGTAAATTCGGTGAGTTGTAAGTCGCGCAGTTGTTGTGCATCTGTAATGGTGCGCCATTCGTTACCAAGCGCCAGTTCTGCTTCAAGCTCTTCATCACTGATTTCTGTACGTAAATAGATGATGTCATCCAGATAGCGCACCTCTGCTGTAAGGCGATACTCTGTGATGAAGTCGTCAATAGCGTCGAATACGTCAATCGTACTAAATGCTGTACCGCTTGGGCTATCGCCACCTAATGATATAGCGCGAACAGAACTATACGCTAGGTTCGTAATAGACTGGGTTTCAAAGTTTAAAAATGGCACGCTGATGATCGAGCTACGTTCTGTAAGATTGTTGATAATGCTCACAAATCCGGTGTAATCCGCCGCCGCTTCCATAAGTGGAATAATCCGGTCAATCACGGTCTGGAGGTCATCTGTTTCCTCTTGGGCGGCGCTGGTGTTAACCTGGAAAACGAAGCAGACAAGCATAAAACTAAGGATAAGGTAACGCATAAGTGGCCTTTCTGGATTTTGTTTACTTTCGTACTCTATTCTAAATGCAAACGGCGTGGATGAGAACGCACGCCACGCCGTAAAATATTCACATGCAAGTATAAGTCTTGCTATTTGCCTGCATCCATCTGGAAGGGGTCGTAATCACCAGGTTTGCCGACGTATTCCGGCGCTTCCAGGAATAACCCATGTGCGCTGACTGCGACTATACCACCTGGTAGAAGCACTTCTCCCAACGTCCACACTTTGCGGCCTTCTTTGGCTTCCACCCAACCCCGCACGATGATTTCTGTGTTGAGGGGGACAGCACGCTTGAGGTCAAACTGCAAATTAACAGCCACGACCCGGTATCCGTGTTGCCAGGCACAAGCGCCCATCGCTTCGTCTAACATGGCGATGAGTGCGCCACCGTGTACATGCTGGGGCGGGCCTTCTTTGGCTTCATCAAGCGTGAGTTGTCCCGCCAGGCTACCATCAGGCTGGATGTAAAAGCGGATGCCAAAGCCATGTGGCGGTTGTGCGGTCATAAATTGTGTGCCGCCAATGGGCTTATCAGTGGTTATTGTCATGATGTCTCCGTTGTTAAACGAGGAAAGTCTCGAACTGCCACATATCTTCTTCCTGTGGCAGGGGCTTGCCCCATTGTGCGAATGGCTCGAACCGATTTTTGAGCGGATTCCAGTCTGTTTGTACCGATGGACAGGGGCCAAGATACGGGTTTGCGACGGCTAAAACCTCACGGTGCGGCAAGTCATCTGGCACATTAACGCCCTGACGTGGATTTTTAATCATCCAGAATACCGCCCCAAGCACAGAAGCGGCGACTTGTAGTGTGGTCGCGTTTTGGCCGGGAACCAGTTGGCGCGTCTCGTGGATGTCCAATTGCGAGCCAACCCACCAGCCGTTCAGGTCGTGCCCAAGCAGTAAGACGCCTAACTCATCCTCACCACTGATAATCTCATCCTGCATGATGCGTAGCTTGGGCTGTAGCTCATATTGGCGCATCTTTAGCTCGTGTAGAGAAGCAATCGCGGCATCTGTGGGCAGGTAAGCATAATGCACAGTTGGGCGGTAAATTGGTTTATCCACTTGCCACACCGTCAAATGGTCACTGATGGTAAACGCTTCGCCATGCCGAACCACCATGCCGACAATCTCACCGTTTTTAGGCACCCAAGACCGAACCTGTGTATTCATTCCCATCTGGCTTAGGCAGATTTGATTGCCCGGCCCGTAACGGTGGACTTGTGCGCCGGGCGGCAAGCGGCGCTCATGTGTGCCCCATCCCATCTCTGCCGGAGCAATGCCTTCCTCGTGGAAACCTGCAATTGACCATGTGTTGACGAATTCATTAACTTCTTTGGGTTGGTTGCTAATCTGTGTATCACGCTCTGAAATATGGATGACTTTTACGCCCGTGAGCATGGCTAAAGCGGCGTAATTGCCCGCATCCAGGGCTGTGCGTAGGGCGGGGTGTTTTTCTGTGGAAACACCCTGAGCAAACATCGCTTTTGTGATGTCCTCTAATGCAACTTTCGTCCAATGTGAAACTAAGCCCGGGTTCGCGCCATGCTCAACAACCGCAGTCGCACCACGTTCCGCCCATGTGCTGATGCGCTGACGTAGCGCCATGTGCCGCACATAGAGCGTGCGCTCTGTCGGCGGTAGGTTAACATCATAAGGATCCCATAGTTCAACCGATGTGTTGATGTAAAGCACATCATTATCGTGGCACCATTGTAAAATCTCCCCCGCGTCGATGTTCCACGCAAGGTCAATTAACAAGTCACCTGCACCGACGTGCTCACTTAACGTATGCGCGAGGTTATCCTGAGTGATTTCGGTCTGCACATAGGATGCCCCCGCACTAAGGGTTTCCGGGATGGTGTGGCGTAAATCCTCAAAATCGAGGATGGTTAGTTTGCTAAAATCCATATCAAAGTGGCGGAGCAAAAGCGGTTGTAAACACTGCGAGACAGAGCCGCATCCCAGTACCAGCACACGCCCATTAAACGGAATCTTCATTTTATTTTTCACCTCTCTTTGGGGTTAGTCACATTTAAAAGATAGCCCGGATTATGGCTATATCCGGGCATAGTGTGCAATCCGCAACATTTCACAATATCGTCAAAGAACTGTCAAATGTATGCGTTAAGGCATTTCAATCACTAAAACGGCTAATGGCGGCAGAGAGTCTAACGGCTTGTAGTCACTAAATCCTCCGTCACTAAAATCTGGTTGTGTAATGGCTTCATCTGTGCCAAATAACACACGGACTTCACCCTCTGCGGGCAGAGTGTTTGCTTCTATCATGATGCCATAATTCTCGATTTCTCGATTTCGTAGATTGATGATGACCAGCACGGTTTGCTCATCAGTCTGGCGTAAAAAGCTCAAAACTGTGCCTGCACCGCCCTCTGCCGCAATGTATGAACCGCGCTGTAGGGCGGGTGTGTTATTCCGCAGGGCAATCATGCGACGGTAATGATTGAGCAAACTGTCCGGGTCGTCGTCTTGCGCGGATACCGTTACGCCGTCCTGCCAATCATCATTAATGGTCATCCAGGCTGTACCGCTTGTAAAGCCGACTTGAGCCGAGTCATCGTTCCACTGCATCGGTGTGCGGATTTCCGGGTCGGGCTTGGTTCCGGTCATGCCTATTTCCTCACCATAGTAGATGAATGGGACACCGGGCAAAGTCAGCAGAACAGAGGCGGCGGCTTTGGCGGCGTCCACATTCCCGCGTAGCTGGCTCATCACGCGGTTCTGGTCGTGATTAGTGATGAAGGTAGCGTATTGCTGGTCAGGATATAGGTTCAAAATAGTATTCATCTGTGTGCGAATGGAACTACTGACGCCTAAACCAGTGGCGCTTAAGATGGCAGTCGCCATGTCAAACTCAAATACGATGTCTACTGCGGTATCGGTGTAAGGTGCGGCCATCGTGCTACTGCTCCACACTTCGCCTATCAATAGCGCATTCGGGTTGACACTATTCACATATTCGCGGAAGTCAGCCATCCAGCGCCGGGTGGAAAGCGTATTTTCCTGAATGCGGCCTTCTTCTACAATGTGCTTAATGGCATCTAACCGGAAGCCATCCACACCGACATCTTCCAGCCAGAAGCGTGCGATGTCATACATCTCCGCCGTGACTGCCGGATTCTCGTAATTTAAGTCCGGCATTCCACTCCAGAAGACCCCATAATAATATGTATTATTGCGTCCGTGCCACACAACCTGACTATCCGGCCCACGATAACCTGGGTCTTCCTCCGCCCAGATGAACCAATCACGGAATTCGCTTTCTGGGCTTGCGGCGGAGTCAATAAACCAGGGATGCTCAACTGATGCGTGATTAATTACCAAATCAATGATAATTGCGATGCCGCGTGCCTGTGCTTCGTCCAGCAATTCACGAAAGTCATCCATCGTGCCGTAATCTGGATTAATGGCGCGGTAATCTGTCACATCGTAACCATGATAACTCGGCGAAGGTGAGATAGGCATGAGCCACAGGCCGGTGATGCCAAGCCCCTGTAAATAATCAAGCTGTTCGGTGATGCCGCGTAAATCGCCGATACCGTCACCGTCACTATCGTAAAAACTGCGAACAAATATCTCGTAAAAAACACGATCCTGCCACCAGTTTACGTTATCATCCGTATCTTGAGCGCCAAGATTTGTTACCGGGATGAAAAGTCCAGCCAGCAAAGTAAACAATAACAACAAGCGAAACCGAGTCATGTAAACCATATCCTTTTTTACTTTTTTGCCAGTATAGCATATCACATTTAAGCCATTAGCTTGTTCTAATGGCCTGTGTCATGCTTTGACCGTAACCGCTCCCTGTGCCTCTACATTATGCTAAAGAAGATAACGGAGAGGACTTATTCCATGAAGAAGATAATGGGGTTTTTAGCATTAGTTGTTATATCCACAGGGGCGGCGCTCTACTTCGAGCTAATACCGACCACGCCTACGTGTTGCGCGATGGAGGCGGAAGATGAAATTGGTGGTTTGATTTCTCCTGTAGCCTACCAGACGGAATTTGAAGAACGCACACATCTGTTGCTGGATGTGCGTACACCACCAGAATTCTACGAAGGGTATATTTCTGGCGCGTTGAACATCCCTTTGCAAGAGTTACCCAACCGTCTGAGTGAACTTCCACAAGACCAACCGATTGTGATTTATTGTCGTAGTGGCAACCGGAGCGCGGAGGCGTGGCGCATCCTGCGGAACGCCGGATACCGTCTGATTTACGATATGGGCGGCATTATTGATTGGACTTCGCAAGGTTTCCCGGTAGAGAGGTCATAGAACACGATATGAACATTTTAAAGACATTATTCGGTGGAGATACATCGGCGGTTAGTCCGGCGGATGCTAAAGCTCTGCTTGAAGGCGAAAATCCGCCTTTTGTGTTGGATGTACGTCAACCTGAGGAATTTAAGACAGGGCATATCAAAGGGGCAAAGCTCATCCCATTGAATGATTTGTCCGGGCGCATGAATGAACTGCCTAAGGATCGCAAGATTTTATGTGTGTGCCGTTCTGGGGCACGGAGCAGTATCGCTATTCGGCAGTTAACACAAGCGGGCTTTCATGTGGTCAATATGCAGGGCGGCATGATGGGATGGCAAGGTGCTAACCTGCCAGTCAAAAAAGGGAAATAAGCCATCATGGAAACTCTGCTGTCTAGTTTAACGCTAGGCTTTGGCATTGGCATAACGCTGGGATTGCTGGGCGGTGGCGGCTCTATTCTCACCGTCCCTGCGCTGGTGTATTTGATTGGATTAACGCCGCAGGTTGCCGTCACCACTTCTTTAGCAGTAGTGGGTGCGAATAGCGCACTCGGCGCCGTCTTTCATCATGCACATGGGACGCTCAATTGGCGTGTTGCGCTGATTTTTGGTGGAACAGGCATGTTCGCGGCTTATTTTGCGGCCAGATTATCACAGAATTTTTCCGCCGATGTGTTGATGGTGGCCTTTGCCATGTTGATGCTGGTTGTAGGGTTGATTCTGGTTTTCAGCAAGACAGAAGATGCCATAAATGAATCTCA
>DAIMZF010000133.1:0-9223 GCA_036734085.1 Aggregatilineales bacterium | reverse complement strand
TTTAATGCGGAGCGCATCGCCCAGTTTGAGGCCGCTCATGCGCCGGTAGATAGCTACGGCGTTGGGTCAACATTTTTGATGAACAACGGCGATACAGATTTTACAATGGATGTGGTGCGCGTAAAGCTGGACGGCTTATGGGTCGATGTCGCTAAATCTGGGCGAGCGCCGGGCGTGCATCCACACTTGGAACAGGTAAATTTGGGGGAATTAACATGAGCGAACAGGACAGCCCGGACGAGAAAAAAAGCCAACTGCGTGATTTAATACAGGGGATGAACAAAAATGCGGATAGAGGCCGTGAGCCAGAACTGCTGACGGCCCGGCGAGGCCGTCATGTCTCTGTACAAGCCTTGATAGAACGTATTATTGATCAGTTTATCGCCGAACACGGTGAGCGACAATCCGACGCAGTACAGGCCGCCATCACGGAGGTTGACCGCATCAAGCTGGTGCGAGACTGTGCGGAGTATGTAATCGCCGTGGAGTCTGTACAAGTGACGCCTGCGGAGAAAGCCGACATCATCCGCCGCACTTACGCGGAGATGTTCGCCTATGGCCCGCTCGATAATCTGCTGACTAATCCCGAAGTCACTACAATTACCCTGGAAGGCTCGGAGAAAGTGGCGGTGCGTTACGGTCATGGAGAGCTAACCACCATCCCGCCTGTTTTTGATGATGAAAACCACCTGCGGCGCATCATCCGCCGCTTAATCGAAGATGCTGGCGCTCAGATGCGCTCGGATGTGCCCATGATTGAAACAGGGCTAGTCGCTAATGGGCGGCGTGTCGGCTTAAGCGTGATGTTACCGCCCGCCACCGTCTTAATCTCTGTGGATATTCGTCTCCATCCGGCCACCCCTCCAACACTGGATGACATCGTGGCGACGGGGATCATGCCCCAAGCGGCGGCGGATTTACTCACCACAATAATACGCTCACCACACGGCGTTATCGTCGTAGGAGAGCCGGAATCCGGTAAAACGACATTATTAGGCGCACTGGCACGGTTGGTACAAGGCCGAATTATGACAGTAGAACGTGCCGGAGAACTAGCCCTAAACGCCGACGTAGAACGCGGTGTTGTGCGATGGCCGACAGGCGAATCAGAAGGTATTGAATTTGACCTGCTCATCCAAACAACGCTGGAACAAAAGCCAGATGTGATTGTGTTGGATGAAGTCCGCGCTGATGAAGCTCAGGCTGTTGCATCCTTGCTCACACAAGCGGATGTGCCGCGTTTGATGTGGGCGTTTAGGGGGGCTGTTGATAGCAAGCGTTTGGCGTCTTCTTTGGGGATGTTGGCTCGGCGTGCTGTTCCCGATGCGGGTGAAAATGCTGTCCGCACATTGTATGAGCGTTTGCCGTTTGTTATTACAGTCCGGCGGCGTGGTGGACGTTTGGCACTGTTTAGCATCGCGGAATGGCAGTTCCCACCCGGCGCGGAATATCCCGACTTTGTTGAGTTGATGGCGAATGGTTGGGACGGCCTAGCGCCAACAGGCAAGCCGTCCCTCAGGTTATAACGCAGGGCATACTTGCCCCGATGAAGTGTTCGTTTATTGGCCGTTAGCGGCTTGCACGATGCGGCTAAGTTCATCAAATGGGATACCGGCACGCTCGAAACTGCCGATGGGTTGCAAGCTGCCATCGGCGTAGCGCACGCGGATAGCCGGTGTGCCCTGAACTTGTGTGTTGCGGCCTAAGTTCAGGTTTGTGTTGAATTGCTGAGCGGTAGTCGTGCATTCTAGCAGTTCCGCGTAGGGGATGTCCAGGCTGTTGGCGAGTGCGCGCCCGGCGGCATCGCCACTGCGCCGCTCACTGGCATGGACGAATAACTCTTCGTGTGCCTCCCAGAAGGCCGCACCACCACGTAATTCACCTGTGCATTCCAGTAATTGTGCATAAATAGTGCTGTTTGTACCCAGTACCGGGTATGCGCGGAACTCAAGTTTAGCCAGTCCAGGCGCGACCAATTCCTCAATCACACGGTCAACCACACTCTTGTATTCTTGGCAGTACGGGCACATAAAGTCTGCAAATTCGACAATCGTAATCGGCGCATCAGGATTACCCAATACGAAGGTGCCATCATCAGTACGGGTAAAGCCAATTTGTTCGTAATCAGCATTCGCACGAGACACGCCGCCTGCGTTTGACAAGCTGAACATAATCACAATTGCGGCAACGGCGACGACGGCAATCCCGCCGTAGATGATGTATTGTTGTTGCTGTTTATTCTTCATAACGCTCAAAGCTCCTCAAAGTTTACGTAAAAGTCACCATATCATTATAAGTGAACGCTCGTCCACTTTAAACGCATAGTCGTTCATGATTTGTTGCCAAAGTGTAAAAAAGGTATTATCCACGCTACTTGGGCGCGGTAATCGCGGTATGCTTGACCAAAATATTCGATCATCCGGCGCTCTTCATAGAGTGACCCAACCACCATGTAGAGTGTTGTGCCAATCGCAAATCCCAGGTAAGCATAGGTCATCGTCGTCACCGGCCAGATGATTAACAGGCTGAAGAAGTAAAGCGGATGCCGCACCAACCGATAGACGCCAGTGGTCGTCAGGTTTTCTGGCGGTAGCGGAAGGTCATCCCCGCTCACATAAGCGTTCGCTTGTGCCAGCCCGATAAACCGTCCGCCATCAATTTGTAATAGGCTCAGCACAAGGCCGATAATCCCGACGGCTTGCAAAACCATAAGAGGGAGTTCCCAGCGTAGGTCAAACTGCCATGCGATACGATTATCATAGAAGACAATCATCAGCGCGATGGGGATAAACAGGAGGACGGCCAACACGTTAAAATAGAGGCGATACAGCCCATGATAGGCTCGTTCATCCAGTCGTCGTGTAAACCATTGTTTTGATCCTTCGCTGGCTAATAAACTATGCACAAGGCCATAAGCCAGCATCGCAAATAATACGCCAAACATCGCGCCACCTCGATTTTGATATTGAGTGAGCGAAAACCACTAAAGATTAAATAGTATATCGCCTAGAATAACACTTTGACAGGCAAAAAGGACAATAGAAATGCACGCAGTAGATATAATCGCAAAAAAGCGCGACGGGCAACCGCTAACGACAGATGAAATACGCTGGTTCGTGCAACGTTACACGGCGGATGACATTCCGGACTATCAGGCGGCGGCCTTTTGCATGGCAACCCTGATACAAGGCATGGACACGGATGAAGTCACCGCATTAACGTTAGCTATGGCGGAATCCGGCGAGTTGCTGGATTTAACCGAACTGTCCGCGTATGTTGTGGATAAACACTCCTCAGGTGGGGTGGGGGATAAAACATCTTTGGTTGTTTTGCCTTTGGTGGCGGCGTTGGGCGTCCCGGTGGCGAAGATGAGCGGGCGCGGCTTGGGTCTTTCCGGCGGTACGCTGGATAAACTGGAGGCTATCGCAGGTTTTAACGTTAACCTGGCAGAGCGTGACCTCATCGCGCAGGCGCAAAAAATCGGGCTGGCATTAGGTGGGCAAACGCGCAATCTTGCCCCGGCGGATGGTAAATTTTATGCTTTGCGCGATGTAACCGCAACCGTCCCCAGCCTGCCATTGATTGCCAGTAGCATCATGAGTAAAAAAATTGCGGCAGGCGCACATGGCATTGTACTAGATGTCAAGGTAGGTATTGGTGCGTTTATGCGAGAGTTGCCCCAAGCACAAGAACTCGCGCAGACGATGGTTAACATTGGGCGCAATGCCGGGCGTGATATGGTCGCGCTGATTTCCGACATGAATCAGCCATTAGGCTATGCCGTTGGTAATGCGTTGGAAGTTGCGGAAGCCATCAAGACCATGCAGGGCGACGGCCCGGCGGACTTTAAAGCGCACTGTCTGGAAGTCGCCGCATATATGCTTCAACTAGCGGGTAAGCGCGATAACCAATGGGCGGATGTGGACGCTACCAAAGCGATACTTGACGAAGCGTTACGTAAGGGTGCGGCGCTGGCTAAGTTCCGCCAGATGGTCGCCGCGCAGGGCGGAGATGTTTCGTTGGTTGATGACCCCGCAAAACTCCCCCGCGCGGAACAAACCTATACGCTTGTTGCCCAAACAGAAGGATTTATATTACAAGTTGCGGCGGATGATATTGCGCGGGCGGCCTTTGAACTCGGTGCAGGCCGGGAGCGCAAAGAAGACAAGATTGACCCGGCAGTGGGCGTGCATGTCTATGTCAAAGTAGGGGAACATGTGAACAAAGGCGATCCACTCGCCACTCTCTATGCGAATAATGCGGAAAAACTTCGGCGGGCGCAAGAACACGCGGAGAGAGCAGTTTTACTCAGCCCGACGCCCGTTCAGCCTCTGCCACTATTCTACGGCGTTATTAGCTGACCGTCTGTGTCGTAACGATAGATATAGAGCGGCGCTTCCGACCATAGGCCATCTGTAAACGTGATGACTCCGTTAAGCCCCTCATAGCGGATGGACGATAGCGGGGTATCTGTCTGGATAGCTTCCACTGCTAACCGCACCGCATCATAAACCAGTGTGCCCAGATGATGCGGCGCGGTGGCGAAAAGGTCGCTTTCCATAATGCGTGCGCGGAACGCTTCGTCCGGCAATGCGCCACTGGTCACAACGCGGATTGCGCCGAGTCGCTCACTGTCCAGCAGGGCGGCCAGTGCTTGCATCGCGTAGATTTCACCGCCCAAAAGCGGCGCGGATGGAGTCACTGCATCTTGCAAGCTCAGGCGTGGATTGTCTACTAATCCGGCGATGTCCATGTTCGTCAGTCGGTAAACGTTTGATGCGGATTGTGCGCCCCAGTCTCCCACGATGATGACGGGTATCTGCCCAAAAGCGGCTAATACATCCGGTTCGGTGGCGGCATACCCTAGCACAATAACCATTCGCACAGAGTCATCTTCTGCGGCGGCGCGGGCACGGTAAAGCGCCGTTTCGCTCAGTCCGCCATCATCCACCAACACCAATTCAATATTTTGTGCGGCGCTATCTGTTAAGGCTAACCGCGCCGCGTAAAGCGCCCCATAGCCGATTTCCGCGTAAGTGCCTTCAAAGGGCGCTAACACCATCACCTTTGCAGGCAATTCCGCCGGGCGGATGGCGGCGCATCCGGCAAGCAGTAAAAACAGGGCGGTCAACAAATAGGCTCGGCGCATGGTTAGCAGGCGTTAAAGTGGTCGGTGTAATTGGTGAAGAAGTCGTGCCGATTATCCCCTCGGCAATCCGCCCGGAAGAATAGATAAGGCGATGCCTCCGGCTGGATTGCGGCACGGATGGACGACAGCGCCGGACTCGCAATTGGGCCGGGCGGCAATCCGCGATTGATGTATGTGTTATACGTGCTTTGCACCCCGCGATAGTCCGCTAAGGTAATGCGCGGCCACCAGTTGCCCGGCCCCGCGTTGGGATGTTCATATTGTACAGTAGGGTCAGCATCCAGCGTGGTAATGCCGCTTGCATTAGTCTCCATCCGGTTGCGATACACACTGCTAACCATAGGCTTTTCATCATCAAACACGACTTCACGCTCAATAATAGAGGCCAGCGTGACGATCTCATAGATGCTGTAGGGCGTCTGCGCGGCGGCCTGCCGGAGTTCTGGGGTTATAGCGTTGGTAAACGCCGCCAGCAGAACATCCCGCATTTGAGTGGCAGTGACTTCTGGCTCAAAGATATAGGTATCCGGGAACAAAAAGCCTTCAAGCCCCATACCCGGCGGGATATTATTCTGTTGTGCAAAGGCCGCCGGGATGATGGCTCCACGCCCCACAAGGGCTAAAAAGTCCGCGCCGGAAAACGCGAAGTAAGGCGTTAATGCGTCGATGCGCTCCGCGATTTCTTCCACCCGTTGGCCGGGAAAAATAGTAAATTCAATTTGACTGAACGAAGCGTTGGTTAACGCTTGTGCGATGTCCTGAATGCTCATGTTGCGTCGGATGAAGAACGTCCCGGCTTCTAGTTCTACATCCAACCCTTGCACACGGGCATACTGCGCGAATAAATTTGCATCTGTGATGATGTCCAGCGTCTGTAATTGTTCTCCAATGCTGACCGCATTCGCCCCAGGCCGCACGGTAAAGCGAATCACGGTATCGTCCGTGCTGATAGGTGTTGTCAGGTCAGCACGCCGGCTTTCTACTTGCCAGCGTAGCAGGGCGGTACGCGCCCCGTTGATGATGTCATCTCCAAAAAGTAAGGCGACCAGGCCACCGCACAACATGGTGAGGAAGGCCAGCCCAGCCAATATAATAATCACTTTGCGGAAGTTCTCGTTCACGGTTAAATCCCGTCCTCTACTAAGCCGTCGCGTTGCGCGTCGATGTAGCGTTGTAGGATGACACGGGCGGCTAAATCATCAATATGCGCGTGGATTTTGCGTTTCTTATGTTTGGCGATGGCGAGTGCTTCGTGGCTGGAATTTTGCTCGTCCCAAAAATCAATCTGTAAGTCAGTAGTAGCGGCTAGGCGTTCCGCCCACAGGAAGACCGTATCCGCCCGGCTATGTTCATCATCGGGCAATGTTTCATCAATGGGAATACCAATGACAATGCCCACAACATTTTCCTGTGTAGCCAGTGCATTGATGCGCTCAAAATCTGCTTCGCGTGTGGTGCGTTCAATAATGGCTAACTCCCGTGTGGTAATACGGAGTCCATCGCACACGGCAACCCCCAGCCGCTTGATCCCATGATCAATGCCCAGTAGTTTTCCAGTGTTCACGGGTCGAGTACCTCAATCATGATGCGCTCCGGCCAGATGGGTAATCGTCCGAAAATATCCGGTGACACGGTAATTTCCGGTGATGAGCCGGGTTGCAGGTCAACATTATCCATCAGGTACTGCATGGCTTGGTCAAGCGTCATATTGGCGATGCTTGTCTGGATTTGTGCCTCATTGACCTGACCAACGACTAAACCACTGCCGGACATCGTGAACATGATGAGTCCTTCATCAATCGTCACATCCCCTAAAACATAGTTGATTGAGTCCGGGTCAAATATGCGCCCACGCGGGATTTGTGACGCCATCCGTGCAAAGACGATTTGCTGGCCTAAGTTGGTATCCACGACGACAACTTCCACAACGGCGCGTTTAGTCAGCGACAGTGTTTCCGCTTGTGCGCCGGGCAGGGCGCTAAAGCGTGTCCATTCGTCGCGCTCTTGCGTAATGCGTAATGTTTCCAGGATGATGTATTGTCCTGGCCCGATTTGCGGCAGGCTTTCAATTTCCACAAAAGCGCGTTGCTGAATTAACTGATTCACCTGTGTGTTCAGACGTTCACGGTCATTGGCAGATACAATTGGTAGAGCGCGGGTATCTCCGCCGCGTGTTGGACGCGGGTTAATCACGCTGATTTGCTCCGCCAGGATACCGACCACTGTATTAATCATATTGGCGTCTACGTTGCCGATTGCGCCGGATGAGCCAGGCATCGCCTCAATCGGTATGGTGACTTCCACACCATCCCCTGCCGGGATGATACCCGCTTCTGTCGTGCGGAAAGTAATCGGCTCACCCGCACTGGTGCTGATAATCGTTCCGGGAGGGACTTCAACTTCTGCTTCTGTACGATTGATGAACACGGCTTCACCTGTGGCGGATGTATCGCCTAGGTTCTGCTCGCCCGTTGTAGGGATGCTCGCCGTCTCTTCAATTTCCACACTCACGCGCAGTGCGGGCAACACCGCGTTTTCAATGTCAATATTGCTAAAGCCTTCCGTTGGGTTCACCGTGATTTGCACATCAATGTTGATGGATTGCATACCCGGCGTTAGCGTGACCGTCGCCTGTGGCACAGCAAAATAAAAACCACCAAATGCCGCACCCAGCACAACCGCCAGAATAACCACACGGACGATGACGCCCATCATCGTCAAATTAAACCCACGCTTTTTATATTTACGGCTAGCAACTTCTTCCAGTTCTTCGGCGGTTGGCAATACACTGGGGCGGCGTTCCCGCCCGGTGAATACCCGCGTCCGCCCACGTCGCCAGCGCCCGCGCTCACTTGCGCCGATGGTCTGAAACGTGCTGATGCTCAATTCCTGCGCGTGCTGGATAACTTGCTGGTCATGGGTGACGAACGCCAGCTTGATTTGACGGCGCATTGCCTCGCGCTGAATCAGCACAAGGTCTAGCTTACGGGTGAGGGCAGTGCCTTCCTCCGGCCAGATGAGTAAAACGCGCTTGCCTTTATAGAAGGCCAGGCGGTCTTTTACTGAATTAGCGTCTTCATCCATCTCTATCTGGATGAACTGGCGTTCCTCGTTCGTCATTAGGCACGCGCTTCTGCGATGAGCTTACGAGCAATATCCAGGGCTTGGCTTAGTTTGGCGCTATCGTTGCCGCCCGCTTGCGCCATGTTGGGGCGTCCGCCGCCACCACCGCCGACAGCTTGCGCCATTGCTTTGACGATATTCCCGGCGTGTAAGCCACTCTTGGTCAGGTCATCGGTCACAGTGACGAGTAACTGCGGTTTACCGTCGTTGTCTGTCCCCGCCACGAATACCCCACTTCCGGCCTTATTGCGGAACCAGTCCGACATTTCGCGTAAGGTATCGGGGGCTGTATCCTTCAGGTGTAATACCATCACAGGCACACCGCCGATTGTCTCGAGGTCATTGATTTTTGCCTCGAATACCGTCCGGGCAACATCACGGCGCAGGCGCTCAATCTGCTTTTTGTTGGCCTGTAGTTCCTCCTGCAATGCTTCAATTTTGCTGATTGCATCGTTAGGGGTAGCGGTTAACCGTTGCGCGATTTGGCCCAGCGTGCGTGCTTGGGCTTGCACATAGTCGATGGCGGCTCGTCCAGTCAGTGCTTCCACCCGGCGGATGCCAGCACTCACACTGCCTTCAGATGTGAATACAAACAGGCCAATATCCGCAGTTTGTGGGACGTGTACACCGCCGCATAACTCGTAGCTGTAGCGATTATCTCCGTTCTGGATAATCACTGTACGCACGGTGTCCCCGTACTTCTCCCCGAAGAGCGCCGTCGCGCCTTCATCACGGGCTTGTTGCAGGGATTTATATGTCCATTCTACCGGGTAATTCTTCAGGATAATCTCGTTAACTTCATGCTCAATTTGGTATAACTCATCGTCTGTCACTTTGGCGTCGTGCGCAAAGTCGAAGCGCAGGCGCTCCGGTGCGACCAGTGACCCCCGTTGTTGAACATGCTTACCGAGATGATTACGCAGGGCGGAATGGAGGATGTGCGTGCCGGTG
>DAIMZF010000132.1:0-9311 GCA_036734085.1 Aggregatilineales bacterium | reverse complement strand
GTGATTTAGGCAATCCATTGGCGCAAGGCGCAGACCGCCGCCGCGATAACTTCGATAGCCACACTGCCGCTTATGAGCGTCTGCGGCCAAAAGGGTTGTTCAGCAATTGGGATGAGGCCGCGTTTCAGGGGTACATCGACGCGATGACGCCTGACAGCAAGCGCGGCGGTGTGTCGCTGGCATGGCCGCGTGTGTGGGAGGCATATTACTTCCGCACATTATACGCCGGGACATGGGGCGAACTGCCCAAGTTACGCGGCAAGATGCCGATTTTGACCGTGCGCGGTGGCACAAGTGACACACTGTTACCGCAGGCCGCCGCACGGATGCGGCGCATCCTGCCGGAGATGGCGTACAAGGAAGTCGCCGGGCATGGGCATTTGTTCCCGCACACCGCCCCACAGCAAACCACACAAATCATCACGGAATGGCTGTCCACCATTAACTAACCGTGAGTTTAACTACACGATGGCCGTTGCTGGTGTTATCATAAGGGCAAACCCTCAATCAGGAAGTTTTGCCATGTTATACCTCATCGACGGCCATAACCTCATCGGGCAATTGCCGGATTTATCGCTGGATGAACCCGACGACGAAGCCTTACTCGTGCAAAAGCTGGTTGGCTTTGTCGCCCGCACCAAATCGCGCTGTATTGTGGTGTTCGACAATGGCTTGCCCGGCGGTAAGTCGCGGATGTCCACGCAGGGCGTCAAGGTCATCTTCGCGCCTCAACGGGAAGACGCCGACACCGTGATTGTGCGCCGTATCTTCCGGGAGAAGAACCCGCGCATCTGGACGGTTGTCTCCAATGACCACAGCGTACTGAACACGGCCAAACGCTACGGCATGACGGCGATGAAATCCATTGATTTTGCGACTCTGCTCCGCCGCCCACCGCCCGCACCCAAGCCCGATGTGAGCGAAGCCGCCGATGTGAAATTATCTGCGGATGAGATTGACGAATGGTTGCAGTTATTCGGGGATGATGTGGACGGATAATACGGCTAATTCCCGCTTGCATCCGCCTGAGCTTTGCGTTATCATCCTTTTCACCTCATAAACTATTATGCTTTTTTTCTATCTAACCAAAGTTCATTTTGCAATCGTCAAAAAGGAAGGATAGAAAGATGGTGGCAACCTATGTTATTGAGCGTACCTGCCCGGACAAACAAACGCTCGAAATCGTCTTTGCAGGGGACGGCGTGCGTTTAGCTGGACAAATTGATTATCCCGTTTCTACTCCCATTAGCAAAGGCTACCCCCTTCTTTTTACACTCCCCCCTGTGGGATGGAACACCCGACAGGACGGAAAGCATTACGCCCGTATCGCGCTCAATGTTGGCTTTGCTGTCTTCCGTTGGGATCGACGCGGCACAGGCGGCAGTGGCGCGGGCGGATATGGCAGTGCTGTTCAGGATGCTATCAACGCTTACGAGACCGCACTCGCACAGCCGCATCTGGATCGTAGCCGTGTGGTTATTCTGGCGCAGGCGGAAAGCACCCAGACCTTAGCGGAGCAATTCGGCTTGTTTGCGCGGTTAGCACGTCCGGCAGGCGTCATCCTGGCCTCTAATCGGCTGGATGCCAACGCCATCACCGCGCTCGACGCGCCGCTTTACATCCTGCAAGGCGAGCAAGACTGGCACGACTGCGAGCGTTACGCCCGGTCTGCGGTGGCGGCACATCAACAAACCTATTCGCATGGCGCACAACACTACATCGCGCCCGGTGCGGATAAAGACATTATGGTAAACCAGCACGAAAGCCGGGTGTTTCATCTGGGGGCGGTGCATAAATTACAGGATTGGCTAAAGACTCTGTGACGAACTTCAACGTAGATTTAAGCGGTAAAACAGCCTTAGTAGCAGGGGGCGGTGCGGGTGTAGGCCGCGCCATCGCGCTGACACTGGCCGCGTGCGGCGCAAAGGTAGGCGTGATGGACTTAAACCCAGACCGCGCGGATGGCATCCCGGCGGACATCCGCGAATCCGGTGGGGTGGCGATGGGGTTTCAGGGGGACATCGCCAACCGCTTTCAGGTATCCGCGTTTATAGAGCGCACCCGCGACGCCTTCGGCAAAATTGATATTGCCATTAACGCCGTCGGCGCGTATCAGAACACACCGCTACAACAAGTCGATGAGTGGGACATCCGCCGTCAGGTTGAGGTGAATCTCGTCGGCGCTTACTTCTTTGTGCAGTTGGTCAGCCGTGTGATGAGCGATGAGGGCGGCGGCGTGATTATCAACATCGCCAACAGCTACGCGGGGCACACGCTGGAAGCAGGTGCGCCCTATTTAGCCACCAAAGGCGGCTTAATCACCCTGACACGGCAGGCCGCGCGCGAACTTGCCGAACAAAACATCCGCGTTAATGCGGTCTGCGGCGGCAACATCCAGGAGGATGACTTGCCCACCCACAGCGATAATATGCTCAAGCGTCCCGGCCTGCCGCAGGATGTCGCCCACGCTGTGCTGTTTTTGGTCAGCGATGGCGCGCGCTTCATCACCGGGCAGGCGCTTAATGTGGACGGCGGGATTATCTAGGCATAAAATCCGGGCAATCCGGGCAACTTAAGGCCACACGCCCATATCCAGGTAACTCTGGGAAATCTTCTTGATGGCGACGTAAAAGGCCGCCGTGCGGAAGTCCCGGATTTGTGACACATTTTCCTTAACATCGCGTATTTCCTGATAAGCTAACCGCATGGTGTCGTCCAGGCCACTGCGTACTAGGGTTAGCTCGTCGGAAGCCAGCATGATGTCCTCTTTATAGTTTTCCGGCATGGTCTGGCCGGTCATATGCTCAATAGCCTCGATAGTCTTCTGGCTACGCCATTCATCCAGCCGGCGCGACATCCGCCCGAAGCGCATGTGGCTGATGTTCTTCGTCCACTCAAAATAAGAGACCGTCACCCCGCCCGCGTTGATGAAGGCGTCCGGCACGACGAAGATGCCGCGTTCCTGCAAAATTTCGTCCGCATCAAATGTGATTGGCCCGTTGGCGGCCTCGAAAATCACCTTCGCTTTGATGTGTGGGGCGTTGTCCACCGTGATTTGACTTTCCAACGCCGCCGGGATGAGCATGTCGCATTCGTATTCCAACACGCTTAAGCCATCCGCCACAAAATGAGCATCCGGGTAGCCTGCGACACCGCCTGTCTCGCTGATGTACTGGCGCACATCGCGGATGTTCAGGCCGTTATCGTTGATAATCGCGCCGTCATGCTCGATAATGCCGACGATAACCGCGCCATCTTCTTCCTGCAAAAACAGCGCCGCATGATAGCCCACATTCCCCAAACCCTGCACAACCACCGTCTTACCCTCTATCCCACCTTCTAAACCTGCCTGGCGCACATCATCCCGATGGCGGAAGAACTCGCGCACGACGTATTGCACACCGCGCCCGGTGGCTTCCGAACGGCCTTGAATACCCCCGTTAGAAACGGGCTTACCCGTCACACAGGCATAATAGTTAATATCCTGCGGATTCATGGATTTGTACACATCGCTAATCCAACTCATCTCACGCGGGCTTGTGCCCATGTCCGGGGCGGGCACATTCGCACCGGGAGAGATGTAACCTTTTACAATCAATTCACGGGCAAAGCGGCGCGTAATGCGCTCTAATTCGCTATCGCTGTGGTCACGCGGGTTAATCTGCAAGCCGCCTTTGCTCCCACCGAACGGGACGTTGACGATCGCGCATTTGTAGGTCATCAATGTTGCCAGCGCGACAGTTTCATCGTAGTTCACCGCAGGCGCAAAGCGGATGCCGCCCTTCGCGGGTAAGCGATGGTCACTGTGTACCGCCCGCCATCCGCGAAACGTGCGGAACTGGCCGTTGTCCATCTTCACGGGGAATTGAACTTCGATGATGCTGTTGCAGGCTTTAATTTGTTCGGCTAAACCGGGTGGCAGGTCAATGAACTGGAAGGCGCGGTCAACCATCAGGTTGACGCTTTGGCTAAAGGTACGACGTGGGCTTGTGGCAATTACCATAATCGGAAATATCCTTTCCAAAATCTATTTTTGGTAGAGCATCTATAGTTATTAGACATTTTATATGATAAAACCGCTTTTTGTTTTATGCAAATCATACTAATTTTAATGCTTCTGGCAGATTGTGAGACCTGGCACAACGCCAACCAAGTTTTGCGCTACAACAGTTGATTTTGCCATATCCTTAAAGATGATATAATTACTCACTAACATCATCTGTAATTTTTTTCAGGGCAATTATAATCATGTACGATAAAAATGATACCAGAAAGCTAGACCTGGACGACCTGCCACCCGAAACACGCCTGCTTAACGACCCCAGCGCCGGGAGCCAACTTGCAATTTATAAATCCCCCATTCCCGACCGTTTACGGGTCATCTTCCCGGATGCTTCCGAGCGTATTTACAGCGCCTTGTATCCGCAATTGGTGATAGGCCGCCGCACCAAGACCAATTATCGTCAGGTGGACATCGACTTAGGGGTATTTGATGAAAGCGTGCAGAGCGTGTCGCGCATCCACGCCGTCATCGTGCCGGAAAGCGAAGGGTTGATGATTAAGGACATGCGAAGCACCAACGGCACCCAGCTTAACGACAAGGTATTAAGTGCGGCACATCACTATCGGCTGGTGACAGGCGACAGCATAAAAATTGGAAATCTGCGTTTGCAAGTTCATTTTGAGTTTGAAGATTAGCATTCAGGCCGTTGCCGCTTTGCCCTCCTGCCCGCCCTATGCTATGATTCGGTGCTGATAAGTCGTAACTGCAAGAGGCGAACAATATGCGAGCAAGAGGGCTAATCCCTATTTTGTTACTCAACGTCATCGTGTCTATCTCGGTGGCGTTTGGGGTGATTGCGGTCTTTAACCGTAACGCGGAAGACCGTGTGAACGAACGCTTAGTCACATTTGAGGTCATCATCACGGCCACGCCCGACCCCAACGTGACGCCACAAGTGGTCGTCATCACCACCACCCCCCGACCCGGAGACCCGGATACCGTCGTCATCCCCGGCGAAGCGTTAGAGGGCGCGGGCATCACACCTGGCACACGGACTGCCCCATTCTCTGATTCCGGCAGTGACAGTGATAGTGAAGAGGGTGGATTTAACGCGCTGATCGTCGGTGACAATCTACCGCCCGGTTGCATCGTACACACGCTAGCTGACGGTGAATTTCCGTCATCGGTAGCCGCGTCTTATGGGGCGAACTTCTTTGAATTAATGGCCGCGAACAACCTCACGGAAGACACCGCACGCTTGCTCCAGATTGGCGCGGAAATCATCGTGCCGTTAGACGGTTGCCCGTTGGAATTATTCGTGGCGCCTACCGCCGGGCCAACGGATACCCCCGCCCCCACCCTGCCCCCTGCCGAAGCCACCGCCCAAGCAGACGCGACCAGCGCCGGGCCGCCCACCACCACGCCCATCCCGACTGTGACCTTAGCCGCCACCGCGTCTAATTCGCGCATCAGCATTGTGGAAGTCGTCAGCGCGGGTGACATCACACGGGAATCAATCACGGTGCGGAATGATGGCATGTCCACCGACATCGGCGGCTGGCGCTTGACTGACCTTGATAACAACACGTTCACGTTCCCGGCGGATATTCGTCTGTTTGGTGGGGCGGGCATTACCGTCAGCACGCGGGCGGGGGAAAACACACCGTTCCAGTTCTATTGGGGGTTAGACCAAGCCATCTTCGAGCCAGGCGACGTGCTGACCTTGCTAGATCGTAACGGCGTCGTGCAGGCGACCTTCCGCGTGCCTTAGTTTGTGCATCCCATGATGCCTGCATCGCATGATGCCTGCGTCGCATGACGCCTGCACCGCATGATGGTTTATTTAACCGGGATACATAGATGAGGTATTTGTATCCCGGTTTTAGCGCGTGCCTATCGCAGTTTTTCCAGTTCTGCGGATAGGCTCAACTGCCGCCGATGATTGATGCCCGGCGGAACCTTCAGGTTGTAGGTCAGCACTTTGTCGTTGTATTCACGGATTTGCGCCTCTACTTTGTTCTGTGCGGACTTCCACACGTTTTCAACATGCTGGCGGGTTGTGGCGTCTTGTGCGCCTGCCAACCCCAGATGATATTCTTCCCAACGTTGCCGCAGTATCTTACGGATTTGCGTCTGAGTGCTATCTAGCTCTTTGCTGAGCATAATCCACGCTGGCAAAACATCATGGTCTTTCATGATTTTATTTGCCATGCGCTGGTCGTCCGGGATGTGTGAACTGTGGTCTAGCTTGAGTGGCTTGCCTGCATTGGATAAATCTGCCTGCTGGCTGATTCTTTCCAATTCGCGGTCAATTTCCGATTGCCAACGGGGGTTATTCATCATGTGCGCCCTCTCACTCTCAATTGTGCTTATTTTCACATACTTTACGTAGATGTGTCAAGCAAACGCGATAACCTTCAGCACGGCGAACACGCCAAACATCGCATGAGCCACCATCGAAGCGCGGGTGCTATCCGTTGAGGCACGCACCCCTGTCAGCACAAGGCCGTGCAAAATGGGCAATGCCAGGCCATACCATAAAAAGATGGTCTGGTCATCCGGCGCGGGAGCATACGCCAGAAAGTGAAACATCCCATGAAATACCGCCGTCGCTACAAAGCCTAGTCCGCCCCCTAGCGCCGCGCTCATCGCCGGGAAGAGCAAGCCACGCAGTACCATTTCCTCCCCGATGGGCTGTAGCACCACCAGGAAGATAAGCACCACCAGCCAACTGATGAGGCTTGCATCCCCCTGACCAAAGCGGAGGAGTTCCGCGTTCGCTAAGGTCTGGTTGCCAACAATCACCCAACTGATTAAATCCAGCAGAATTGCCATGCCAAACGCGAACAGCGCCAATAGGGGCAGGTTGGTGCTTGTCGCGCCGAGCTTAAGCGCCTCAATATCGTGCGAGCGGGCGCGGCGGGATAGCACGATATAGACAATGGTCAGCGCCATGCCGATGCTCCACCCCACGATAAGCGCGGTGGGCGTGTCATCAAGCAGGGTGGCCGCCAACGTAGAGCCGATGATGATTGCCAGAAACATAGCGATGAATCCACCCAATGCGCCCAGATATGACCAGGGGGGCGCGGGTTGTTGCCGGAATAACTTTTGGGCCATGCGGTTGTGCCTTTCGTCAGTAGCCAATGTGAGGTTCATTTTAACGATTAGGGCTTAATAAGCCATAAGCGAAAGTTAAAATTGTTGACTGGCAGAATCCGCGAAAATTGCTATGATGAGAAATTATGACGACCCAAACTGAAACCCAAGAGACACCGACATGGCGGCCTGCCATCCGGCAAAGTCGCGTTCGCTGGGTGGCAAGTGGCGTGATTGTAGCAGTCATCATCGGCTTAAGCATCGCTACAACTCAGATTTTCGCCCCTTACCTCAGCATAGCATTAAGCGTGTGGTTGGCCGGACTCGGCCTGCTGGCTGTGCGTCACATCCTCCCTCTTGCTTCTCAACCGGCTTGGCTTAGGCATCCAGTCTGGTTTTCATTCATCGCCGGGATTACCGCCAGTGCGCTATTCGTACAAGGGGCGCTCATCTATGGCGAAGGCCAGGCCGCCGCGCCGCGTGCAAGTGGCTGGATGTTCGCCGCCGGTTTAGCGTTATTATCCGCCCTGCTTCACGTCGATATACGCTGGCTGATGCCGGACGACGACGCCCCGCCGCAAAGTTGGCGTGCGGTGCGCTTCCGGTGGATACCGTTCGGCATCGGCGCGGGGCTGGTTCTATTCACGGCGGAGATTAACGGCGGCATCTTCGATTTATCCGCCTTGAGCAATGTCTCGCATCACGTCCAGTTCGCGCTATGGGTACTGGGCACGGGGCTTGTCGGCTATGGGTTGGCCGGGCATCGCCCGCACACGAACCTTGAAGAACATGACGAACATCACGACACCCCGCCGGATAGCGCCTGGCCGCGCTGGGAGCTTATCGCGCTGGTGCTTATCCTACTTCTGGCGTTCGGGTTGCGCGTGTATCAACTACAAGGGGCGCAACGCTTCCTCGTGGATGAAATTCATTTTTTGAACCCGGTGATCCATATGTGGCTGGACGACAATGTGCGGATTTTCTCGCCGTTTAGCTCCATCGCCGCCTTCCCCTATACCTACCCTTATCTGCAATTACATACTTCCGCGTTCATCGGCAACGACCTGGACGGCCTGCGATTTGTGAGCAGTCTTTTCGGCGTGCTGGGCGTGTGGGCGTTGTATCTGCTGGCGCGGGCGTTGTTCGGCGTGCGCGTGGCGCTGATGGCCGCGCTGGTGCTGGCCGCGCTCCCTATTCATCTACAGTACAGCCGAATCGCATTAAACAACATCGCAGACCCGTTCTTCGGCACATTGGCGCTGTATCTGCTGGTGTTGGCGTGGCGTTATCCGCACCGGGCGGTAGCCTATTTCGCGTGGGCGGGCGTTTCGTTGGGACTTACGCAGTACTGGTATGAAGGCGGACGCTTTCTGTTTCCTATCTTGGTCGGTGCTTGGCTGGCGTTGATGGCGCTGATGGCCTTGCCGGAAAAGCTATCGCAGTGGCGACAACCAGATTTAAAGCTCTATCCCCGTGCTTTTTTCGCCATGATGGTTGCGGCGGTCATCATCGGTATGCCCATTTATTACACACTCATCGGCATGGAACGCCCACTGGCGCAACGGTTGGAAACAGCCGGTGTAGGCGAACAAGTGCTGGATGACTTCAGCACGCCGGAGGAGATCGCGCTTTATACCGCCCGCCGCCTGAATGAATCGTTTTTGATTCACGTCAGCATCCCGGAGGAAGCGCTGTATTACGGCGGTGATGACCCGATGATTCCGCCATTGATGATCCCGTTTTTTGTAGCAGGGGTGTTTTATGCGCTGTGGTTGAGCACGGTGAACGGCGCGTTTGGCACGCCGACACAACGCCGACGCTTACTGCAAGCGGGGGCGCTGTTGCTGTTTATGTGGGTGGGCGCAACCTGGTTCGGCAATGTGCTGATGTCACGCGGCAGAATATCCGCCCGCTATGTGGTGGAATTTCCCGCGTTGGCGTTGTTCATCGCGCTGGGGCTGGATGTGCTGTCCGCGTTGATTATTGGCTGGCGGCCACGTCTGCGTGGGGCGGTGCTGGTGGGTGTGGTCGGCGTGATTATCGGCGTGCAGATTGGCTACTTCTTCGGGCCATACATGACGCGCTTTAACGTGCAATCCCGCGAAGAACAGGTCAACCGCCGCCACGATGTTGAAGACGTGCTGTATCGCTCGGTTGTGTTTGAACCTCAGACCACCGTGCATATCGTGGACGTGATTCCGTTTTTAGT
>DAIMZF010000131.1:0-9429 GCA_036734085.1 Aggregatilineales bacterium | reverse complement strand
TGGCAATCCCCCGTTTTAATGGAGTGTGTGAGCATCTCAAGCGGCGCGTGTGATGTTGAATCTACTCCCGCGGCACTATCACTGGATTCAAGTCTGAATTATTCGGTTTATATGGAAAATACCGATCATTTAATCCTCTTTGACAGCACATAGCGCATCCAACACGCCGCCCAAACACCGGATGACGTGTGAGGGCGTTAAGCCGTCATCACGGTGAATAATCATTTGTTTACCAATGCTGATTTCTTCCTGCACATAGCGCGTCGCCGTCAACAGAACAATCGGGATAGAGGTGATACCCGGTGATGCACGTATCGCCTCTATGACCTCAAATCCGGTCATGTCCGGCATCGCCAAATCCAGCAGGATGAGGTCGGGTGGTGATTGGCTTATGATGTCCAATGCCTGAGCGCCATCATAAGCCCGCGACACATGGAAATCTCCGTTTAATGTCTCGATAGTACGCTGAACCAACTGCACAAAACCCAGTTCATCATCCACCACGAGAATATGATGTACCTGTGGGAACTGTTGAATCTGCTTTGTCAACTGCTCTACTGTAATCGGCTTCGCCAGACACGCGGCAACGCCTAATTCCCGAACCAGCCAAGCGGTACTGGGCAAAGAACACTGTAAAACAGGGATGGTAATATTCTGCAATAGCTCTGGGGGCTGGTGAGGGTGAACGTTATGAATTACCACCAGCGCGTTCATTTGTACCAGGGCTGATTCCAAGTCGTTCGGTGTGTCGACTTGCTCGACGTGATATTGTGGCAGATAACGCTGGATGATTGTGCCAATAGCCGGGTCGGGATCAATGACGATGAGCGTGGGGAGTGTCTTGGAGGTCGTATAGGTGGCTTCGCGGCCAACATCCCAACGGCGCACACGAACAGGCAACGTAAACGTAAAAGTCGAGCCTGCGCCCTCCGCGCTGGCAACGCTGATTTGCCCTTGATGCGCTTCGATAAAGCGCTTGCTCACGGCTAAACCAAGCCCGGCCCCACCATGCAAGCGACTCAGCGAATAATCTACTTGAAAGAATTCATTAAAGATGTGCGGTAATTTATCTGCGGGGATGCCTAAGCCTGTATCTTCTACAACAAAGCGGACATTGTTATCAACATGCCGCACGCACAGTTTAACGACACCCCGTTCCGTGAAGCGTTGTGAATTGCTGATGAGATTAAGCAATACCTGACGAATGCGGGTACGGTCAAGTTCAATAATCGGCAACTGAGATTCTATTTCCGCGACGAAACGCACCGTATGCCCCTTAAAGAAATTCTGTAACATCTCCACAGCATCTGCCAGAAAAATATTAAGGTCGGTTGGTTCAAAGTTCATCGTAAATTCTGATAGCTCGATGTGAGACAAGTCCAGAACATTATCAATCATCTCCAGCAAATGCCGACTATTGTTATAAATCTGGTGAATATCCCGATAGAGCTTAGGCGGGAATTCCAACCTGCCATAAACTTCTGGCGTGAAGTACAAAATCTCGCTAAAGCCGAGAATTAAATTAAGCGGGGTACGGAGTTCGTGGCTGATGTTGGCGGCAAAGCGTTCTTTCATCCGGCGGGCTTCGTTGGCCTGCTGGCGGGCGGCGATAAGTTGTTGTTGCATCCGTGACTGGTTTTGATAGGCAAAATTGAGCGATTTAACCAACTGCACCAATTCAGCCCGACGGTCACGCGCTTCTCCGAGTAAGTCTTCCGCCCGTTGGTGCATGGTGCTATACCACGAGACAGTGACATAGAACACACTGCGAACCGTATTCGCAATGACAACCATCAATCCACACAAAATAATCAACACTAAAAGCGGGTAATCCGCATGACCTGTGTGATTAAGGTAAAGCGTTACACTACAGGTCAACAGGGCGGAAATCCCAGCCGAATAAGGTACTAATAGCGCCCCAATTAAAATGAGCAATAATCCGCTAAAAGGGATCCAGTCCTGTGTCCAGATGGACATCAGCGCGAACAAAACGCCATGTAAGCAGACGACAAAGCTTAGGCCAGTTATTCGCGGATACAAAATCGCCGTGCGGTTATGCATGACTGCAATCAACAACATGACTAGCGCGGTAGCCACCGCTTCCCACAAAAAAGGCCGGGCGATAAGTGCCAGGTTAAGCGCCGCCAGGCTGAAGAATCCCATCATCAAAGATAAGCGCCGAAGAATGTCTTGCTGTAAGTCCTCTAAGACAGCGCGATAGTCCATTAAACATCACCTAACCTAAATCTTTAAGTGCATTGAGAATTGTCTCTTTGTTTACAGGTTTAGCAAGGAACTTTGATGCACCAAGCGAATAGGCCAGTTCCGGGTCATTAATCACTGAGCAGATAATCACCGGCGTTTCGCGGGTTTGCGGCAAGGTGCGTAATCGTTGCAACAGTTCCCAGCCGTCCATACCGGGCATCATCAAATCCATAATGATTGCATCTGGCTGAATCGTCCGCGCAATTTCCAGACCGTCCGCGCCGGTATGGGCGGCCAATACCTGATACGTCTGCCCGACAAAATAACGCTTGAGCAAATCAACCAATCCTTCGTTATCATCCACAATCAGCACAGTCGTGCGTTCATTGGTCATGGTAATCGTCAGGATGTAGTAATGATCTTCCAGTTGGCTGAGTGCCTGCCCCCAACGCAGTTGCTCTATGAAGTGTTCAATAACATCTTGCACAATATCCGGCGTCTGCAACGCCTTAAAACGAATTTTGACGCTTGTCCGCCCGCTTTTGCTCACCAGTAAATGGATGTCTACCGTTCCGCGTTCCGCCTGTTGCACCGTCTGGCTTAACACATTTACCAGCACTTGTTGGGCTAAAGTTGCGCTGGTAGAAACCATTACCGGACTAGACGGAATATTCACTTCCAGAACCAGGTCATTCTGTGCGGCAAGTTTGCCCACAGCTTTAACGGCGGCTTGTAATAGATGGACAACGTTTACAGGCTCGGCTTCTGGTTCCAGGCGGGCGACTTCCGACTGTAAACTGGAGATGTTGCTCACTTCGCCGTTTTTCTCCGCGATAGCGACACGATGACGATTAAACCATAAAATTTCGCTGACGCTCTCCTGCCCACGTCGCAAATCACGGTATGCTTGCCGCAGAGAAATTCCTAGTTCTAAAGCAGTCTCCTGGATCGTCATGCCGCCGATATAGTGCAGGTGCATCAAATTATATAAACGTGCCGGGCCGGAACGCACCGATACCGTTTTGCCCGGGTTTAAAGTCTCAATCGCGGCGATAGCCTCTCGCCGCAGATGGTGGCCGCTTGGTTCGCCGGTGTGGTGGGCGTGTGCTTCTGCAAGGTGATGGCGTTGCAAAAACGGGAAATCATATAGGTTCTCTAAAACTTGCTTAACTTGCTCAAGAAATTCTTCTGGCGCGTTGTTGTCCGTCATTGCCGCTACACTCCGTCGTGTCTGTCAATTTATGCTAGCAGGATACAAGCTGAGTTGCCTTCCATCTTCATTATGTCATGAATTTGTCAGCAACATGGCAAAAATGGGTAGAAGCTGAGTAGGCGTCCATGTTAAGGTTATGGGACGTTAGATAAGATAATTTGCAAATTGTCCTAAAACTATTTTTTATGATTTTGAGGAGACCTATCTATTATGAAAAAACATCTCTCTTTTATCCTGATTATGCTTTTGGCGCTCGGGATGGTCGGCTTTGCTGGGGCACAAGACAGCGAAGATCTCTCCGGTGATTTTGAAATCTTCTCGTGGTGGGCGGGTGATGAAGGCCCGGCACTGGAAGCCCTCATCGCGTTGTATAACGAAGCGTACCCTAATGTCAACCTCATCAACGCCACCGTCACTGGCGGCTCTGGTGTTAATGCCCGCGCCGTCCTCAAAACCCGGATGTTGGGTGGCAATCCGCCGGATAGCTTCCAGGTTCATGCCGGTGAAGAATTGACAGGGACATGGGTCATCGCTGAACGCATGGAAGACCTGACCTTCTTGTTTGAAGAAAACGGCTGGTTCGAGGCTTTCCCGCAAGACTTACTCGACATCATCACCTATGAAGGTGGCGTCTATAGCGTACCGGTAAACATTCACCGTTCTAACGTGCTGTGGTATGTTCCTGCCAACTTAGAAGAATGGGGACTAAGTGTGCCCGGTAGTTGGGCGGAATTCCTGGATGTATGCCCGGCTATCCAGGCCAACGGCGTGACCCCGCTTGTTGTAGCTGAACCATGGACGGTGAATCACCTGTGGGAAAGCGTCGCGCTTGGTGTTTTGGGCGCAGAAGGCTGGAACGGCATCTGGACGGGTGAAACTTCAACAGCAGAACTGATCGACGTATTCGAGACCTTTGCGGCTGTGCTGGATTGCTCCAACATCGCAGAAGATGCGGCTGGTCTATCCTGGCAACAAGCCACTGACCGCGTGATTTCCGGCGAAGCCGTCTTCAACATTATGGGGGACTGGGCGGCAGGTTACATGACCACCACGCTAGGCTTAACGCCTGATGTAGACTTCGGTTATGCCGCCGCGCCCGGCTCGGACGGCGTGTTTATGTGGCTATCGGACAGCTTCGGCCTGCCGCTAGGAATCAACAACCGTGATAACGCAATCGCATGGCTTAGCCTGCTAGGGTCTATCGAAGGTCAAAACGCCTTTAATACACTCAAGGGGTCTATCCCGGCGCGTGTTGACGCGGTCGATGCCGCACTGGAAGACTACAACGACTATTTACTTTCTGCGGCTGATGATTGGGCGTCGGATGTGCTGGTCGGCAGTTTGGTACACGGAACCGCCGCCAACGAGCGCTTCATGGGCGACTTCGGCCAGACAATTGAAATCCTGCTGGCGACTGGTAACGCGCAAGCCGCCGCCAACGCCTTCTCCGCTATCTGTGCCCAAGCCGCCGCATGTGGCAACTAACGCCTGACCACTGGCGCATTGACTAGCTAAAAAAGACCCCGTGTATAGCGGGGTCTTTTTACAACAGGAGCAGATGATATGCGTGGCAACCAAGATCGTCGTACTGCATTTTTAATGATTGTCCCGTCCTTGTTGTTGCTTGGCGTGTTTGTGTACGGCTTCATCTTCGCCACCGTCCAAAATTCTATGACGGATTGGGGAGAAGACCGTCGCGCTGGGTCTGCGATGAGCGCCACACGCGAGTCAAACTTTGTCGGGCTGGATAACTACGGCAACTTAATGAGCGAGTATTTCTCCGGGCTGGATTTTCGCACGTCGATGGTGAATACCTTCTTTTATACGGTGTTGTTCGTCGGGGGGTGTTTGGTCGTCGGCTTTGTATTGGCCGTTTTGCTGGACTCGCGAATACATTTTGAAGCATTATTCCGAACAATATTTTTATTTCCAATGGCATTGTCTTTGGTGGTGACGGGCACAATCTGGCGCTGGTTGTATCAGCCTGTTGGCCTCAATAGTCTGCCCACCAGATTATTTGGTTTAGAGCCGTATCGCTTTAACTGGATCAACAGTCGGTCACGAATTTTACCTTTTGACTGGAACGATGTGCCGATGTACCTCACGTATATCGGCTGGTTTATCCTCGCTATCCTCATCTTTAACTATGTGATGAAAGGGCGTTGGGGGGCAGTCCGTTGGGCAACGGCGATTGCGGTCATTATCGGTTTTCTGTACGTTGTCGGCTTTTGGCAAAACACCCTATGGCCGCAAACGCTGGAAATTGACATGCGCTCTTTTACACCGGATGCGCCAGCACCCGGCCCAGAGGCCGATATGAAAGGCTTCCAGGTGGCACTGACAGGCATTGTCATCGCGGCGGTGTGGCAGATGGCGGGGTATACCATGGCGATGTTCCTCGCGGGGATGCGCGGCATCCCGGAAGAACTGCGCGAAGCCGCCCGTGTTGATGGTTGCTCCGAAATTGGGGTCTATTGGCGGGTGGTATTGCCACAACTGCAACCTGTCGCGCTGAGTGCGATGATTATTCTAGGGCATATCTCGCTCAAGAGTTTTGACCTGATTTTCGCCATGACTGGTAAGGATAATTTTCAAACGATTGTACCGGGCATCATTGTTTACAGCGCCTTTGATAATGATCGTTTCGCACGGGCAAGTGCTGTTGCGGTGGTCATGTTGGCACTGGTCTGCACGGTTATCATCCCGTATTTGTGGACTCAACTCCGCGAAGAACGGAAGTAGGAGAGGATGCTATGGTAGCTTATGACATAAGGCGATGGGCGACACGCGGCATAATATACGGCCTGCTAATCCTGCTGGCGCTTATCTTTTTAATTCCTATCTACTTAACAGTTGTCACAGCCTTCAAAACCCAGGCGGAAACACAACTGAATACCGTGTGGAACTTGCCGACGCAACTCAACTTTACCGGGTTCGAGCAAGCCATCCGGCGTTTTGGCCCAAGCATGGGCAACAGCTTCGCTTTAGTGACCAGCGCGACGATTATTTCTGCGGCGATGGGGTCTATGAACGGGTACGTTTTATCTAAGTGGCGTATACCGGGCGAAAAGGTTATCTTTCCGTTGATTTTATTTGGGATGTTCCTGCCGTATCAAGCGATATTAATTCCGTTGTTTCAATTCATGGACGGCATCGGCTTATATGGGGATATACCGGGCTTAGTCATCGTGCATGTGGTATACGGCTTGCCCATCACGACATTGATATTCCGTAACTTTTATATGGAAATACCGGACGAGATGCTGGAAGCGGCCACGATTGACGGTTCCGGCTTCTGGCAACTTTATACACAAGTGGTCTTCCCGTTGTCGATACCGGGTTTTGTCGTGGTTATCATCTGGCAATTTACGCAGATATGGAATGACTTTTTGTTTGCTATCTTCCTTACTACAGAAGGCAATCAACCGATTACTGTACCTCTGGCGATTCTTTCCGGTGGGCGGGAGCAAAACTTCCCGATGATGATGTCTGGTGCATTGCTGGCCGCTTTGCCGCCGCTCATTGTATATATCGTCATGGGACGATACTTCATACGTGGGTTGCTGGCTGGCTCGGTTAAAGGCTAATGTATGATTGCCCTTGTTCGACGCCAAGTTTAATGGGCGTAGGAGCATCTCAAGCGGCTGAAACCAAAACAGGTTCACATTCATCATGATGTGCGCCTGTCTCTATAACTGATGAGTTGCTGGATGAAATAGGTCTATGCGACGGCCTCTGCTCAAATCCCTTCAGGTAGGCGGGGATGCTCCGCGCATCATTCGACAAATCTCACTGCGAGTGAGCAAAAAGATGAAAGTTGAACTATAGCTGTAAATTTTTCTGACATGGGCGGTAATGAAGTGATGAAAAAAGGTTCACTAAGATGAACCTTTTTGGGGAGAAGATTTGATGATCAGAAAACCCGTAGCACCCTTTGGAAAGCTAAAATTTGGCAAGCTCTAGCGCACTGGTTTGTGAAAAAGACACACCTGTTAAGCCTTCAGATATAGTCCACAGGCGTGTTGCGACACTGGCATCTTCAGCTTGTGGTGGAATTTTTGCTGTGGTGGGAAATCCTCTCGTTTCGCTTAAGCGATGAGGCCCATAATACTTTCCGCCTTTTGCATCGGGATCGGTGGCCGCGAAAAGTGTTGGCAGAGCACCTTGAGCGGCAAGTTGAAACGCGATTGGCCCTAGAAATCGTCTCAAAAGACCACTGACACTGTTCGACCCTGCGCCATTGGGAATTAGATCTGTTCGTGATATCCCCGGATGGGCGGCGATGCTCAAAAGACCCCAGCCTGCCGCATCACTGCGACGTTGAAGCTCGAAGGAGAACAGTAAATTAGCGAGTTTTGATTGTCCATAGGCTTGCATGGGCTGATAGGAGCGCTCGGACTGCAAATCATCAAAGTGAATTGCGCCATCTCTGGCGGCGATACTGGAGACATTGACCACACGCGGATTTCTTCCCTTGCGCAAAAACGGTAGCAAATATGCCGTCAAAGCGAAGTGTCCCAGGTAGTTCGTACCGAATTGTAGTTCAAACCCATCTGAGGTGACCTTGCGATTAGGTGGTGCCATCACTGCCGCATTGTTAATGAGCAGATCAAGACTTTGACGCTGGGTCTGCATCCGCGCACCGAACGCTTTGATTGATGCGAGGTTAGCAAGATCGAGCATCTCGAAACAAACATTGGCTTTAGGCACAGCCGCACGAACTTTATTGACGGCTTCCGCGCCTTTAACTGGATTGCGTCCTGCTATGATGACCTCTGCGCCAGCACGTGCTAGTGCTAGCGCGTCCTCAAATCCCAGTCCACCTGTGCCGGTCACCACTGCCGAGCGACCCTGTTGGTTAGGAATATTATTTACAGTCCATGCTACCATCTTCGTTTTCCTTATCCTTTATCGTTCAAAATCGAATTGCAAACACAAAATACGATTTCAGGCCAGCTGAAACCCAAGTTAAAGCCCTAAATTGTTGGACTAACCTTAGAAAAAAGGGGGCGCCCAGGCTAACTACCTGAGTCACCTTGTCTATGCGAGATTTCTAAAGAGGAATTTGATAGGTCTTACTTTATAATCTGCTCTATCATATCCGCTGTGACCATGCCTATTTCATTCACTTTTGCATAGTCACCAGCCAATACAGCCTTCCAAAAGTCGACTTTATGCTCCAAGTAGCGAAGATGTTCCTGTTTCTTTGCCAACTCGATCTCCAGCTTCTGTCGATGTGTTTCAAAGAGTTCCACTTGCTGGCTAGCCTTAGCAATACCTTCCTGAAGATGTTCACGATATTTCCGCATGTCTTCAATCGACATACCTGTGGCTCTTAAGCACGCTAGTGCCTCAATAATATGGAGATCTTCTTCGGTATATCTGCGATGTCCACTACTGCGATCACGATCTACTTCGTCGATTAAGCCAATGCGTTCATAGTAGCGGAGGGTATGTTCGCTCAGTCCACTTCGATTGACGACTTCCTGAAGCGTAAAATAGTTCATTGTTCCACCCGAATTCCGTATCCTAAATGAAGTATTGCATACCTAGAGCGCTCTAGGTCAAGGGGTTGCCAAAAGAATCGCAGGTGTCTAATATATTTCTAATAATTGGGCAGGCCGCACCCGGCACAATGCCTTCTTCCTGTCATAGCAAGGTTCCAGACACGAGAAAGGAAAATTTCCGGCTCATCCTCGCCCTCATCCAATGTTGTAAAGGTCAGTGTATACCCCTTCTCCGCAATCCACACATCACGTTCGGCATTGGGATTTTAAGGATGCCAGTCCACAGAGAGGAACCCGTCGCAGGCGGGTGGACAGATTGAGCTAGAAAACTTTCTCGTGCTGGAGACACAGACCATCGATCGCGGCGAGAATGCTGGGACGCTCAAGGGAGGCGATGCTCCGCGCTATGTCCGGCGGGGGGCGTGCGCGGGAGTAAGAAACTGAAGATACGGTATGTGTCAAGGACATTGAAACAACTTGGTGAAAAAGATTAAGCAAGATTCT
>DAIMZF010000130.1:0-9432 GCA_036734085.1 Aggregatilineales bacterium | reverse complement strand
TGTCCGTGCGGAAGCAAAAGCACACGGCACGGGTCAGCAGGTGGAAGGCGGCAATGTAACCGGGAAAAATGTGTTATTAATTGAGGATTTAGTCACCACAGGCGGCAGTAGTCTGCGGGGGGTGGATGCTCTACGTGCTTCCGGCGCAATTGTGCATCACGCCTTAGCCATCGTCACCTATGATTTTGCAGAAATGCACCATGCTTTTCAAAATGCGAATGTAAATCTCATCGCCCTGACATCCTTTCCGGTGATTCTGCAAACTGCCGTTGAAACAGGCTATTTTTCCGCCGCCCAGGCGGACGTTATCCGCGCATGGTTAGCCAGCCCGCACACATGGAGCCAAAAAGCATGAGCAATGCCAAGTTTTATGCCCGGTCAGACGCAGTAAACAGCTTGCTCTGCGTCGGCCTGGATGCCGATATAGACCAAATTCCCACCCGCTTTAAATCCAGCACCACCCCCCAGTTTGATTTCAACCGTTGGATTATTGACCAGACCCACACTTACGTGTGCGCCTACAAGCCGAACACCGCCTTTTATGAAGCACGCGGCGCTCAAGGGTGGGACGAACTCGCGCTCACCGCCAACTATCTGCATCATAACCTGCCGGAAGTATTCACCATCTGCGATGCCAAACGCGGCGACATCGGCAACACCAATCAGGGGTACGTCCGCGCCATTTTTGATGAATTGCGCTTTGACGCTATCACCCTGCACCCTTATCTCGGCGCACAGGCGTTAGCCCCTTTCCTTAATCGTGCGGATAAAACGTCAATTATCCTGTGCCGCACATCCAACCCCGCCAGCGCGGAGCTACAAAGCCTCAACGTTGACGGCATCCCGCTATGGCAAGTCGTCGCGGAGCGCGTGCGCGATACATGGAACACTCATCAGAATTGTATGCTGGTTGTCGGCGCGACGTATCCAGAGGAAATGCGGCAGATACGTGCCCTTGTCGGAGATATGCCTTTTTTAGTGCCCGGCATCGGTGCACAAGGCGGAGACATCGCCGCTACGCTTCAGGCTGGGCAGGATGCACGCGGTAGTGGGTTGATTATCAATGCCTCACGGGGCGTTATCTTCGCCCCAGACCCCGCCCAAGCCGCACACAACCTGCGCGATAGCATCAATCAGCACCGTTTAATACACGGTTAACTGCCTCCACAATCAAGCGGTGTTCGGCGGCGTGCATCCGGTTTTCTAGTGCTTCAAGTGTATCATCCGGCAGGATGGGCACAACCGACTGTGCGACCACTGGCCCGGTGTCTACTTCCGGCACGACATAATGCACCATGCACCCCGTCTGCCGGATTTCCCCACGTTGGTATGCTTCCCATGCGCGTTGAATTGCCCCTGCTCCTGCAAATTGACCCGGTAAAGCCGGATGCAGGTTAATCACGCGCCCATCCAGCGCGTCAATAAACCCATCTGTCACAATATGCATCCATCCCGCCAAGACCACCAAGTCCGGCGCATAGGTCAGGATTTCCTGCGCTAAGTCTATGTCATAGTCCGCCCGGTGCTTGCCTGCATCTTTATAAGCCTTCAACGGGAAATAAAGCGTCGGTATTCCGGCTTGTTCCGCCCGCTTTAGCCCATAAGCCCCCGCCCGGTTGCAGACGACCAGTACAATCTCCCCGATTGCGTCCTGTCGCCCGCAATCATCAATCAGGGCTTGCAGGTTCGTCCCACTGCCGGAGACAAGCACAACCAATCGTTTCTTATCACTCAAATTGCACCCCATCCACACCCGCCCGGATTTCTCCCACACGCATGGCATCCGGAAGCGTCTGCATGACCTTATCGGCTTGCTCCGGTGCAATCACCACCATAAAGCCCAGTCCCATGTTAAATGCATGGAACATATCTGCATCAGAGATTTGCCCCAATGTCTGAATCAGCTTGAAGATAGGCGGCACTTGCCATGTTCCACGCACAATCACAGCACCCAGTCCATCCGGCAGAACACGCGGCAGATTATCCACCACGCCCCCGCCCGTGATATGTGCCATGCCGCGCACATCCACACCTGCCGCCCATAACGCCTGTATATCGTTCAGGTAGCACCGATGCACTTTTAGCAAGGCATCTCCCACACTTTCGCCCAGTGCGCTATGCGGCTGTGACCAGTTAATCGTTCCTAACACCTTCCGCGCCAGCGAATAACCATTGGTGTGCAACCCTGTGGAAGGCAACGCGCACACCACATCCCCATCTTGGATGCGCCCGCCGTCGATGATGCGCTCATAATCCACCATGCCGATGATTGTCCCCACAAGGTCGAGTTCGCCGGGTTGATACACGCCCGGCATCTCTGCCGTTTCACCGCCCAGTAACGCCGCGCCAACCTCCCGGCAGGCCGTCGCGCACCCCCCCACCACCGCCGCGATTTTCTCCGCGTCCAGCTTGGAAGAAGCCACATAATCCAGGAAGAATAACGGCTGTGCGCCCTGCACCAGAATATCGTTAACACAGTGGTTGACAAGGTCTTGGCCGATTGTGTCCCAGCGCCCCATCTTGGCCGCGACCATCGTCTTAGTCCCCACGCCATCCGTAGAGGCCACCAACACCGGGCGCATCATACCCTGCCCACTGCCGAGTGCCGCATCCAGCGCAAACAACCCGCCGAACGCCCCCGTATCCGACAAAACAGCCGGCGTATATGTTGCGCGGATAGTGGCTTTCATCAATTGTGTCGCACGGTTACCCTCTGCAATGTTGACCCCCGCGCTACTGTAAGCATCCTGTTGTTGTGTCATGCGTTATCCTGCAAGCTCGTTTAACCATTGTTTTGTCTGTCGTGGCGTGCGCTGATGAATAACCGTCAGATGTACATTTTCTGGCAAGGCCAACAATTGCGGATACTCCCGCTTACGCCGTCCATACGTCTTGAAGAACCACAAAAACAGCGAGTCCCGGCTAAAGACTTTACGCCAGGTCTCGCGGTTGCCTGTGTCCCACAAATTCTCTTGTGTCACCACCCGCCGCACCGTCCGCTTAGTTAAGCGCCACAGCACGACCCAAAACGGATAGTCCAACCAGATAATCGTATCCGCCCGCGCCCAGATGAGCGCCCGCACTTTGCTATAATTTCCTGAAATCACCCACGCCCCGCCGGAGGTTGCCGCCTCTACCCGGCTTGTCATCAACGCCAACGAAGCCTGCTCCCAATCCGGCAACCAATATAGCGCGTCCAGGTCAGTCCAGTCGATATTCAACCGTTCCCCAATCTGTGCCCCCAGTGTGGATTTTCCGCTTCCTGTCGTGCCAACGATCACAATCCGCCGCATGATAAACGCTATCTCCCAATATCACGCCGATAGTGCATCCCGTCAAAATGGATGCAAGATATGCCAGTATAGGCTTTGTCCAGCGCGTCCGTTAAAGTATCCCCCACCGCGCTGACCGCCAGCACCCGCCCGCCAGAGGTCACATAATCGCTGGTGTTGTCATGCGCCACCCCCGCGTGGAATACAACGCTGTCCTGTACGGCGTCTAAGCCCGTGATAACCAACCCTTTCGCGTAATCACCCGGATAGCCCGGCGCGGAAGCGACAATCGTCGCACACGCCCCCTTTCGCCAGACTACATCAACTGTGTTCAACTTTCCGTTCACACATGCGGAAATCACATCGAACAAATCTGTTTCCAGCAACGGTAAAATGGCCTGTGTCTCCGGGTCGCCGAAGCGACAGTTAAATTCCAGCGTCTTGATGCCGTTCGGCGTCAGCATCAGCCCGGCGTATAACACCCCTTGATACGGTATCCCGCGTGCGGCCATACCATCAACCGCCCGTTGAATCACATCACGCTTAATGGTTTCTAAATCATCCACGCTCAGGTCATCTACCGGGCCAAAGGCTCCCATACCGCCTGTGTTCGGCCCTTCATCGTTATCATAGATGCGCTTATGGTCACGCATAGGCGGCATCAGCGCCACACTGCGCCCATCGCAGAACGCCAGCATAGACACTTCGCGCCCGGTCAGGCGTTCCTCAACCACCACACGCCCCCCCGCCGTGCCGAATGCGCCATCCTGCATGATGAGCTTAAGCGCATCGTGGGCTTGCGCTTTGTCATCACACACGATCACCCCTTTACCCGCCGCTAGCCCATCTGCCTTGACTACCACATCAAACGGCACGGAATCTACATAAGCCGCCGCTTCACTGTAATCTGTGAACGTTGCATACGCCGCCGTCGGGATGCCATATTCTTGCATAAACGCTTTCGCAAACGCTTTAGAGGCTTCCAGTTGTGCCGCCGCTTGGGTGCATCCAAACGCCGGGATGCCTACCGCCATCAAGCGGTCAACCAGTCCGGCCACCAAAGGCACTTCCGGCCCTACAACCACCAAATTAACTCCGTTTGCCAACGCGAAATCAACCAGTTCGGCTACGTCTTCTGCGGGGATGTTCACATTCTGCGCGATGCCTGCCGTGCCTGCGTTGCCCGGTGCGACACTCAGCCGCCCCACCTTGCCGGATTTTCTCAGCGCCCAGGTCAGCGCGTGTTCACGCCCACCGCCACCCACCACCAACACATGAGCCTCTGCCATCACTTCCCCCATGCGCCCATCACCGGGATGATTTCATCATCAAACATCCATTGGGGAATAGCCACTGGGTACTGGCCGCTAAAACACGCTGTACAGTGACCAGCGTCTACTCCGCCTTCCGTGCGGATTCCTGCCTGTACCGCCGCCTCCAGGCCCTCAATGCTCAGATATTGCAGGCTGTCCGCGCCGATTTTTTCCCGGATTTCCTCAATCGTATAATTATGTGCGATGAGTTGTTTATGGGTCGCCATATCCACCCCCATAAAACACGGGTGTTTTATCGGCGGCGATGAAATCCGCATATGGACTTCCGTCGCGCCTGCGTCACGCAACAACGCCACAATCGGCCCGGATGTGTTCCCCCGTACAATGGAATCATCCACCACAATCACACGCTTGCCTTGCAGGTTTTCAGTCAATGGGTTCAGCTTCAATTTAACGCTATCTTTCCGCAGTTCGTCATCCGGTTGGATGAACGTCCGCCCGATGTAGCGATTTTTAGTGAAGCCCTCGCTAAACGGTATACCCGATTCCTGTGCATAGCCTATCGCCGCCGGGATCGCGCTATCCGGCACGCCGATAACCACATCTGCATCCACGCCGGATTCCCGCGCAAGTTGCCGCCCCAGTCGTTGCCGCACAGTATGCACATACTGTCCTTCAAGGTTGCTATCCGGGCGGGCGAAGTAAACATACTCAAAGATGCACAATGCCCGCCGTTGGGATTGTCGCCCGATGATACTATGCACCCCGTTATCGTCAATTTTCACAATCTCGCCCGGCTCCACATCGCGTACATACGTCGCGCCAATCGTGGATAGCGCACAGGATTCCGATGCCAGCACCCAGCCACCATCGCCCAGCTTACCCAGACACAACGGGCGCATCCCCAACGGATCACGCACCCCATAAAGTCCGGTACGGGTCATCAGCGTTAAGGAATAAGCGCCCTCTGCCACTTGCATCACCGCTTTGATGCGATGTTGCCATAAATCAAGATGATCTCCGTCAACATCCAGCCAATCACCATCCAGCCATGTTTCCGGCGGCGCGGCCAGCATTTGCGTAATCACTTCGCTGTCGGTCGTGGAAGAAAGCCCCACCCCCCGTTTGAGCAACATCTGCCGCAGGTTAAGCGTGTTGGTCAGGTTGCCATTGTGGGATACACCCAACGGCCCGTCGATAGTCTCAATCAGATACGGCGACGTATTCCGAAAGTTAGAGCCGCCCGTCGTGGAATAGCGATTATGCCCGATAGCGATATGTCCCTGTAATGGTCGCAGGCTGTCCTCATCAAATATCTGCGAGACCAGCCCCATCCCTTTATGCACCCATGCCACTTCGCCATCACACGTTACGATTCCCGCGCCCTCTTGCCCGCGATGCTGTAATGCAAACAGCCCGAAGAACGTTAACCGGGCGACATCACGCCCCCGTGCATATACCCCATATACCCCACATTCTTCGTGCGGGTGGTCTTCATGCGGCATCATGAATAGTTTTGCCCTTACTCTCTAACTATCACCAACAAACAACTTGCGGATGCGCCCCGCCGCCGGACTTTCACCCGGCAAAAAGGGTTGCCCTGTTAACATCTCATACACGCGGATGTACCGCGCCGCGACCTCAGCGATAAAGTCTTCCGGCATTTCCGGCGGCAGACCCTCACCTTTGTAGCCTCGCGCCGCGTACCACAAACGCAGATATTCCTTATCGTAATGCTCCGGCACGCCGCCATCCGCCTTTTCCTTCAGCCAATAACGGCTGGAATCCGGTGTATGGATTTCATCAATCAGCGTCAATTCACCCTCAATCAGACCGAATTCATATTTTGTATCCACCAATATCAGCCCGGCGGCTTCCGCTAGCGCCTGCCCGCGTTCAAACAAGGCTAAAGCCACTCGCTCAATCTGCACCCACACATCCGGGCGGACGAGTCCGCGCTCCATAATTTCAATCGGCATAATCCTTACATCATGCCCGCCGTCCTGCGCTTTGGTGGTCGGCGTTAAGGCCGGGCGCGGCAGACGGTCGTTCTTCTGCATCCCATCCGGCAGAATCACCCCATACGGGGCGCGGTCTCCCTGCTCATACAGTGTCCACATAGACGTAGACGTGACGCCCGTCATATACCCCCGCACGATGATTTCTACAGGTAATGCGGTCGCCTCTTGTACAATACTCACGTTTTCGTCTGGCACATCAAGTATATGGTTCGGCACAATATCCACCGTTTGCTGGAACCACCACGCGCTAATTTGGTTCAGCACTTGCCCTCTATGCGGAATATACCCCAAAACCCGGTCAAATGCGGAAACACGGTCAGTCGCAATCAACACCCGCCTGCCGTCTGGCAGAGTGTACATATCCCGCACCTTGCCCGTAATCTTCTCCCCCAATTCCGGCACATCCACGCTTTTTAGTGTATGCGGGATAGCCGCCAGCAGTTCATCATGGCTCATCATAGGGCGTTCGCCTCCAGAGTCTCGTGGATTTGTCGCGCCAGCATCCGCGCCCGTTCCGGCGCACTGCCGATATGCCCCTCAGCATTCAGCAATTCCGGCAAAGCCGCCACGCTAACCCATGTGGTGATGCGCTCATCACCAGCCAGCAATTCAGCCAGTGGGTTAGCACGCCCGCTACGGATGGCCTCCCACGCCGTCAGGCTATGTTCGCGGATGACTTCATGCAAGTCCTGACGGTTGCCGCCCCGTCGCGCCGCTTCCATCAGCACGCGCTCCGTCGCCGCAAAGACGCCGTAAATCCCCAAATTCCGCCGGATTCCGTCTGCGTCAATTCTCAAACCATCCACTAGCTTAATCATCCGCTTCAGTAGTTCATCTGTGGCGAGAAACGCATCCGGCAAGACCGCCCGCCGATTGCCGCTATCGTCCAATGTGCGCTCTAATAAGCTGTGCGCGCCATTATCCCACAGCACACGCGGCAGTGCCGCCACATACCGCGCCAGGCTGTCGATGTTCTCCGCATTGATAGGATTCCTCTTAAACGGCATAGCGGAAGACCCCACCTGTTGCTTGCCAAACGGTTCTGCCCATTCGCCCATCGGCGGCGATTGCAACAACCGCACATCAAACGCAAAGCGATAAGCCGTCATCGCTACACCGGCCAACACATTGATAACTTCCCAATCCTGCCGACGCGGGTAGGTCTGATGCGCGATGAGGTAAGGTTCCAGGTCAATAGCGCCCATCACCCCCGCCTCTAATTCATCCGGCGTTATGCCTGTTCCGTGTAGCAGTTCCGCATAAGACGCCCCCGTGCCAACCGCGCCTTTAAAACCTTTCCCACGCACACTATCCCGCACACGCACCAATCCGTCATAATCCGCCAGTAAATCCTGTGCGTAGTTCGCCAGTCGATAACCGACGGTTGTCGGCTCTGCTGGTTGCAGATGCGTAAACGCCATACACACATGGTCAGCTTCCGCCTCGATCCGTCCCGCCAACACCTTCAGCAAGTCCGCGAGTTTGTCCAGCAGAATATCCAGCCCATCCCGCAGGCGCAAGGCATCCGCGTTATCTTCGATGTCCATGCTGGTAGCACCCAGATGGATAATCCCGCCCGCCGTCGGGCATTGTTCCGCATACGTCCGCACTTCCGCCATCAAATCATGGTGGATTTCCGCTTCAATCGCGTGTGCGCGTTCAATGTTGATGTTTTCCGCGTTCGCTCGTAGCTCCGCTACTTGAGCGGGTGTCACCAACCCGGCGCGGCTTTGCGCGTCTGCCAGTGCCACCCACAGCCGCCGCCACAGCCGCCGCTTATGCCCATCAGACCAAACATGCCGCATCTCGTCGCTACCATAGCGCCACGTAAACGGGCTAAGATATGTTTCGTGGTCAAACATCACCGTGTTTTCATCCCCCTAAGCAAACCGAATCCCGTTTTCAAACAATCGTAAACCATCCATGCCACGCTCACCGCGATGATAACGCGGATGTTGCCACCCAAAGATATGATTTTCCGGGTGTGGCATCAGCCCGAACACGTTCCCTTCAGGGTTACTTAACCCCGCAATATCCAGCGCGGAGCCATTCGGGTTTAGCGGGTACCCCGCCGCATCCCCGTTAGCGTCTACATAGCGCAACCCGATGAGTCCCTCATCCCATAACCGTTGGAGCGTTGTATCATCTTTCGCCAGCACGCGCCCCTCACCGTGTGCAATTGGCACATAAAACGGCGCATCTATTCCATGTGTAAACAACGACGGGCAAGCCGGATTAGCTTCCAGATACACCCAACGGCACTCAAAACGCGCTTGGGCGTTATCCGTCAGTGTGACGACACGCCCCCCACCAGACCACGCCTCACCCGGTAGCAACCCCGCCTTGACCAATGTCTGGAAGCCGTTACAGATGCCAAGCACCGGGCGTCCTTCGCTGATAAACCGCAACATCCCATCACCCAGACGATGCCGCAAATCTAACGCCCACAGCGCCCCTGCGCCTAAGTCATCCCCATAGGAGAACCCACCCGGCACAACCAGCATATGATAATCCAGCAGGTCGCGTTCACCCGCCACTAGTTGATTCACATGCACAATTTCCGGCTTACCGCCCGCCAGTTCGCACGCTCGCGCCGCGTCACGGTCACGGTTTGTCCCATTCGCGTGCAAAATCAGCACACGCGGCGCAGGTCTCATACTCGGTTGGCGTTCAAATTTTCGCGGCGCGACTACATCCACTGGAATACCAACCGGCACAATATCACGGGCTTCATCCACATGCCCACGCCATGCTTCCACAAGCGCATCCACCCCCACGCGGATAGCCCCTTCATTCACGACCAGTTGCGGCACGTCACTGACCACCCCAATCGGCGTGAATACCACATCACGGAAGATGGCTTCA
>DAIMZF010000129.1:0-9790 GCA_036734085.1 Aggregatilineales bacterium | reverse complement strand
AAAAGTGGCCGTATAAATCCCCTGCTATAATTAAATAAACAGTGTTTACAACTCTGCTGATGAAAACACGTATAGAAGCATAACGAACATAAAAATAAGGCATTTGAAGCCTTAAACGTGTAAATTCCAAATGCATTAAAAAGGAGAAAAACAATGAGCAACGAACAGACAAACATCGAAAGTACAGCAAAACCGCGTGGGCAGAACCCTGTCTTGAAATTTATCACGAGATTATTAGCCGCTATTGGCGCATTAACTCTGGTTTTTATTGTTACGGGTCTGGCTGTGGATATTTCCGAGTTCGATGAAACTTCGGGCGGCTATGAGTATCCGTATACAGGCTGGACGGGCACAACGATTGACTATTCCGAGATGTTTTTTACATCGGAAGGCATGTACAAACGCGGGCGTGTGATTGAGCTATACGTCAATTGTGAAACTGGCATGATTAGCTGGAGCTTATTCGGGATTGTGCGGGGAGACTTCCGTGAATTTTCCGACCGGGCAAAAGTGGTGCATCAGCCACAGGTTACTTGCCGCGAACTCGGTTTTGATACCAGCGCATGGGATACAATAGATGATCCAGACGGCCTGTTTACCGACCTGATGACTGCTCAATAATAACGATACTTAAGCCAGATGGGGCACGACCTATTGTGCCTCATCTGGCATTTAACGAGATGCTTCGACCCTTAAAACAAGCCCACAATGCGCCCGTCTTCGTCAATGTCAATCTTCATGGCGGCGGGCGTTTTGCCTAATCCGGGCATCGTGCGGATGTCCCCACATAGCGGATAGATGAACCCAGCGCCAACTGCCGCCCTTACTTCCTTAATGGGGATAGTAAAGCCTGTCGGCGCTCCCTTAAGTTTAGGGTCTGCACTAAAGCTGAGGTGGGTCTTTGCCATGCAAATTGGCAGATTTCCTAGTCCATCGGCCTCAAATTGGGCTAGCTGACGCTCCGCCTGTGGCTCGTAGCTCACCCCATCCGCGCCGTAAATCTCAACGGCGATGCGCTCAATCTTTTGCTTGAGTGGCATATCATCAGGATATAAATAACGGAAGTCGCTCGTCGTCTCGGCGGCACTGACCACCATTTCTGCCAGTTCTGCGCCGCCTGCACCACCGTGCATCCAGTGGTCAGCCAGTGCGACCCCATAAGCCCCATGTGCGAGTGCAATCTCGCGTACTGCGTCGATTTCAGCAGGGGTGTCTGCGCTGAACTTGTTAATGGCTATCACCGGAGTTACGCCAAATTTTTTGAGGTTTTCCAGATGTCGTATCATATTGACTGCGCCTGCTTCCACATCCGCGACGTTTTCGCTGGTCAGCGCCGGGTCAAGGGCTTTACCGGGCACAATCTGATACTTGCCCGTGTGCGCTTTAAGCGCCCGTATCGTGACGACCATCACCGCCGCATCTGGCCGTAACCCACTGGCGCGACACTTGATGTTGAAAAACTTCTCTGCGCCAATATCCGCGCCGAAGCCAGATTCAGTAATCACATAATCGGCGGTCTTTAACCCAATCATATCTGCCAACACAGAAGAATTCCCTTGTGCTATGTTGGCGAACGGCCCGGCATGGACGATTGCGGGCGTGTTATCCAATGTTTGCAGTAGATTCGGTTTAATGGCATCGCGCATAAGCACAGTAGCCGCGCCTGCAACTTCCAAATCTTCAACGGTGACGGGGCGTTTATCCCGCGTGTAAGCAACGACGATACGCCCGATGCGCTGGCGTAAATCCTGTAATGAGGTTGTGAGCGCGAGAATCGCCATAATCTCCGATGCAACGGTGATGTCAAAACCGCTTTCACGCGGCACGCCATCTGCCCGCCCGCCCAGACCAATGACGGCGTTTCGCAGGGCGCGGTCATTTAAATCAACGACTCGCCGCCACGCAATGTTATGGATGTCGATGCCTAGTGAGTTGCCGTGATAAATGTGAGCATCAATCATGGCGGCGATGAGGTTATGTGCCGCCCCGATAGCGTGGATGTCGCCCGTCAGATGCAGGTTAAAGGCTTCCATTGGCACAACCTGGCTGTAGCCGCCGCCTGCCGCGCCACCCTTAATGCCGAATGTCGGCCCTTGAGAGGGTTGGCGTAAGGTAATCACGGCGCGTTTGCCGATGTGCTTCATGCCTTGCCCAATGCCGACCAACGTTGTGGATTTGCCTTCGCCTAATGGGGTGGGTGTGATGGCGGTTACGTCAATATATTTTCCGTCGGGACGGTCTTTTAATTTTTTCAGCACATTTAAATCAATTTTTGCGATGTGTTTTCCGTAATGCTCGATGTCGGTTTCCGGGTCTAAGCCCAGTTGCTCCGCGATGCGGTTAATGTGTAGGAGGGTTGCGTTCTGTGCAATTTCAAGGTCGGAAGGCATGGGCATAGGGTTTTTCCTCAGCAGGTCGTCAGTAAATAAACTATGCCCTGACGTTAACATAATGCCGCGTGCGGGGGTAGTGCCACAGGTCACTAACCCCCGTGCATAAATGTCAAAATGGAGGGTAGGGGCAAAATAGCCCATCTGGGATATACCGCTATTCCCGTAGCAGACCATCATAGATGCCGGGTGAAGAATCCTCAATGACGGTTGCACCGACGGCTTTCGCATAGAATTCAATTGGCCCGACCCCGCCGATGATGCCATACCCGTAACCTTCCATGCGGAGTGCGTGCAGACACACCAGTAATAGCGCCTTGCCTACGCCACGTCCGCGTGTGGCTTCACTGACTCCTGTCGGGCCGAAGAAACCCTTCGCAGTGGCATTGTAGCACCCAAAGCCGAGCATTTTTCCATCTTCTGTGGCGATGAAGCATCCCGGCGGGTTATGACTGAGTGCAACATCACACTCACTCACCCAAAATTCGCTGAAGTGTTCCCGTACCCATGCAAGAATATGATGCTTTTCGGGCGCAATCGCCCGCCTAATCATAATCCCTTGCTCCGCTTGGGCGGTGATGATGGGTTCTAGGGCGGGCAGTTGATATAGTTTAACAAGCATGTCGGTCATGTTGACTTCTCCTTTGTGATTGCTTTAATCATACCGCGTTAAACAACGTTATTGCATCGCTAAAGCATCAGCTAAGGCCACATTGAATCCTGCTTGGGCGGATAATCCCATCGGCGCATAACCCAGCGAGCGCGCCGCAGAATCGCCATATAACGCCGCGATACATTCCCCGATATGCTCGGACTCTCCGTAAGGTGCGATAACTTCCCGGCTGTAATCAATTTCTTCTTTATCTAAGGTTGGCAACACCCCTGCAAATACCCCTGCCATGCCTTCCTGCGTCATCATCTGTGATAGAGTGCGGGGTGTGCCGTGTGCCTGAATATGTGCAATGCGATAGAGTGACATCCATACACATTGGCGCACAAGTGCTTTTGATGGCACGTCGCTCACCCATAATGGGGTAGTAATCCATGCACGTTTGGAGGGCACTTGAATATCAAAGCGGAGTTTGTAGTCCAAAAATGCCCGGTTTGTCCATCCCCCGTGTATATCATCCATGATGACAAACCCATGTTTGTAATCCTGTTGAATCAGAATTGGCAGGCGTTGCTTTGCGTCTGTGATGGCTTCTTCCGCGATTGTTTCGGCTTCCAGTGCTAACCAGACATTTAGCTGTTCGGCGACATGCTCGCGTCCCATAGGGTTCATCGCAACCAATGGCAATAGTTCGACATCATCGCCGGCATCGTTAAACATAGTTTGGAGATAAGCATTAAAACGCTCCATACCACGCGGGATGTCGTGTAAATCGCGCTGAATCTTTAATAATGGAATATGTTGAACATTCATGTTTGCCAACCTTTATTTATCTCGTAAGATATTTTAAAGAATTTTTAGGGTTTATAAAGGGTCAAAATGAGGATTGATTTAGAAACTAATACTTCTTATCGAAATCTGATTGAAGCATGATACCCTATTCTGAGTCAGTCAAACATAATACTAAGGACATCACCATGCAATTACATGGACTTCACCACGTTACATCTGTGACGGGAAAAGCCAAAGCCAACGTTGATTTTTACACGCAAACACTCGGCCTGCGCCTAGTGAAAAAGACCGTCAATCAGGACGACGTGAGCGCCTATCATCTGTTTTATGCGGATAAGCTGGGCACACCTGGAACAGACATGACGTTCTTCGATTGGCCGCAAGCAGGCAAAGAGCAACGCGGCACAGATAGCATCGTAAACACACTATTCCGAGTGAATGGACGCGCCGCGCTAGACTATTGGCTGGCACGCTTTAACACGCTTGGCGTGCAACATCACGGGATTGAATCGTTTGCCGGGCGCGATAGTCTGCGGTTTGAAGACCCAGAAGGCCAACGCCTGACACTTGTTGACGACGGCGGTGTAACCTTTGAGGGCGAAGCATGGGACGGGGCAGACATCCCGGCAGAGCAGGCGATACGCGGGTTTTATGGCACGGTGCTTTCCGTACCTAAGCTGGAATATCTTGAGCCATTTTTAACGCGCTTGCTGGAATTTGAAAAAGTGGGTGAGCATCCAAGTCTGGATAATCCACAAGAGACGGTCACGGTGTATGCGATGGATGGCGGCGGGCCGGGCAAAGAGGTTCACGTTATTGAACAACCAAATGCGCGGACTGCCCGGTTAGGCGCGGGGGGCACGCACCACGTTGCGTTTCGTCTGTACGATGACGATGAACAGGCCGCATGGAGTGGACGCCTGGCACAGTTCGGCGTCCCTAATTCCGGCGTGGTAAATCGCTTTTACTTCCGTTCGCTGTACTTCCGTGTTTCTGGCGGAATTTTATTTGAGCTAGCGACAGATGAGCCAGGCTTCACGGCGGATGAGCCGCTTGATAGTTTGGGTGAAAGCCTTGCGCTCCCGCCTTTTCTGGAGCCACGCCGCGCACAAATCGAGGCGGGACTCAAGCCGATTGTTTAGCCTTAAAGCTAGATGCTCAAATCATCCAGCGAGATAAGCCCTTTCTTCAGCGCGTAAATGATGGTCTGGTTACGGTGCGCGAGATGGAGCTTGCTTAAGATGTTACCGACGTGCGTTTTTACGGTTTCTTCACCGATGACTAATTCTTCCGCGATTTGTTTATTGGTGCGCCCGTGTATCAAGTGTTGGAGGACATCGCGTTCGCGCTCTGTCAGGCTGTTATCTGGCACGCTGTTTTGGGCGAGTTCCTCCAATACGGCGCTGGCGATGGTAGGGTCTAACACAGATTGCCCCCGTATAGCGGCACGTATGGCCTCCAGCAAAACGCTGGGGTCGCTCTCTTTACGGATGTAGCCGATAGCGCCTGCCCGCAACGCGGCCACAACACGCTCGTCATCGGTGAAGGCGGTCAACACAACAATCTGCGTGTGGGGGGTTAATGCCCGGATGCGTCGGGTGGCTTCGATGCCATCCATACCACCGGGCATTAGCATATCCATGACCGCAACATCTGGCACATAATCACCGATTTTTTCGACGGCTTCTTCCCCACTGGCGGCAGTGCATACCACTTCAATATCCGGGTGCGATTCGAGAAAACTCTGCAAGCCTCTTCTAACGACATGATGATCGTCAATCAGCATAACGCGGATGATGTTCATTGTTATTCCCCTTGTTCATAGAGTAATTTCTGGCGGCGATAGTAGCGCAAGTTTAACAATTGATTGATTACCAGTAGCACAGCGATAAGGATAAAAGCTGTTGTAACCCACTCATCCGGCTCTTGCGGGAAGAACGCCAACCCATTGCGGAATGTATCCGTGATTGCCAGAATAAAAATCAGAATGCCGATAGATGTCCAGCTACCACGCAGTAGCCCTGCTGTATGGTTGATTTCTTGCAGGCGTTGTTCGCGGGTCAGCAGTTTTAGCTCTTTATCATAGGCGATTGCCGCCCGATAGTAATTATAAATGAGCACGAGGAAAAAGCCGCCTGCCGTCGCCAACGGGAGCCAATCCGCAAAGCGTTCACCTACCCAGATGAGCGGCGCTAACCACAGACTGATCAAGGCTATTCCCGAATTTGTTACAAGAATATGCCGCATGGTTTTGTAGTAGATGCGGTGTTCGCGTCCGATATTAACCAGGAGTTCATTCATTGCCTGGCTGGACTTCAAAAATGACCAAATCGCCGTGAAGAACCCACCAATGCCCAAAATAATGAGCATGATGAAGATGACGACCAGGACGGCATCATCAAAGATATTTTCCGTGCGGTGTAGCGCACGCATCAGCAACAAGCTCACGGAAAAAATGATGGAAGCCAGCGACCATGCGAACACCCCATACCGCGCCATCACCTTGCCAAAGTAGCTGTCTGCGAACTGGTCAATTTCTGCGGTACTGTTTGCAACGCCGATTTTTTCTACAAGGGGTATTTTAACTTGTATCTGTGTGCCATTACCGGGTGTGCTGTGGATGTCAATTTGTCCGTTGACGCTTTCCAGCCTGTTTTGCATATTGCTCAATCCCATACCGTTGCCTCTTTCGTTAGTATCAAAGCCTTGCCCATCGTCTTGAATTTTCAGCGTAAGCTGGGTTTCATCTTGAACGGCCAGCGTGACGTTAACGTGTTTTGCGCGGGCATGTCGGGCAATGTTAGAAAGTGCTTCCTGTGTGATACGGAAGATAGCCTCCTGTGCGCCGGGTGGCAGGCGGTCGTCAGGCGGTAGCTCGCTGAACGTCGCTTGCACATCTGCACCTGTGCGATAGGCGAGGGCGTTGCATTGGTCACGCATGGCTTGTAGCAAGCCGACTTTTTCCAACGGAGCGGGTGAAAGTTGTTGGAGCATTGCGCGCATTTCCACCATTGCTTCCTGTGCGCTTTGCTTTACGTCCTGCAAGGCGATGCGTGCGCCGTCAATGTCTGTCTCTATGCGGGCGTTGGCCGCCGCCGCGCTCACGCTGATGCTAAAAATCTGTTGTTTGATGGAATCGTGCAAGTCACGCGCCAGCCGATTGCGCTCTTCCTGTGCGGCGGCTTCGCTAATTTGATGTACCAGTTGCCCGCGTAGATGCCGGGTCTGCTGTTGGTTCGTCCCCAGCAGATTAACTTCTTGTGTCAATTCCGCCAGTAGCAACCAGTTCGGCGGGATAGTTAGGGCAGTTTCCCCCGCATTAATGCGCTTTAACGTCTGTGTGATGAGGTTTAGTCTCACGCGCAAAAAGTAAAACAGGATCATTGCCAGTACTATGCAAATAACGAAGGCCGTCAGGAAGCCAAACGCTGTTGCATAGGTCGTCTCACCTTCATTAAACTGGATGTTCCGTGCGCCGGTTGCCAGACCAAATCCTAGAATCCACGATACAAAAGACACCGATAAAATATATCTGGCATAGCGGATAACTATTCGGTTTTTGGGTTGATTGATTTTGTCTTTCATCGTCACTTCCTATGCAAACCTCATGATTCTAATTTAATCCCATGCCATACTTACAGACATCCCTCAAGCGGGGGATTGTGGTAAAAATGATGACCTGCTGAGTATTAATTGCTCGTATCACGTCTAATCGCTAGACTTGAACCTGACGCTCAATAGGTGAAAGGTTGAGAAGTATGAGCAAATATACAGGTCGGGAGCAGGATAAAACTTATGAGGGCGAAGCAATCACGGTGCATTATGGTGTAAAACGGTGCATCCATGCCGCAGAATGTGTTAAGCGGCTCTCGGACGTGTTTGATACCCAAAGACGCCCTTGGATTAACGCGGACGGCGCATCTGTTGAGGCGATTGCAGACGCAGTAGAGCATTGTCCTTCCGGCGCGTTGCACGTCACTGCGAAGGATGGCAGTTATCAGGAAGCTGTGCCGACTCAAAACACAATCATCCTGTGGCAGGATGGCCCGATACAAATACACGGTGATTTAACTATTCTGGGCGCGACTGTGGATGTTCAGGATGAAACACGCGCGACACTATGCCGTTGTGGTGCATCAAATCATAAGCCCTTCTGTGATAACACACACAAAGACATTGCGTTCCAGACAGAGGACATTGACCCCATAGCAGGCAAAACTATAATTGATGAAACCGGCGGTAAGTTAAAAATTACTGCCCATGCCAACGGCCCGCTAGAGGTTGAAGGACATTTTGAAATCCGCGATGCGACAGGTGAAACGCTTTTCGCGGGCAGTAAGACGTGGTTATGCCGCTGTGGGCATTCCGCACGTAAGCCATTTTGTGACAGCACCCATAAGAAAATCGGTTTTGAAGGAGTCTAAGCGAACCCCATGTCAGAAGAAATTGAGATTATCCATAACCCGGAAGCCAACCGCTTTGAAGTCCACTTGGGCGATGACATTGCCATGTTGGAGTATATGCGGGCGGGCAATAACATCATTTATACACACACAGAAGTCCCACCCATATTTGAAGGACGCGGCATTGCTAATCAACTGGCACATGCCGCGATGGAATATGCTAAAGCGGAAGGGTTAAAAGTGCAGGCTTTGTGTCCCTTTGTCGCCAGTTATGTGGCTAATCGCCCAGAGTACCACAAAATCACATGGGGGTACTAACCTCGTTGCGGGGGTGAAATCTTGCCAGAGAGGTGCTATGATGTGCGCGGTTTGATGGTGTAATAAGGACATCATATGTTTGAACTCATCCGCGCACATCCGCGCCAGGCATTGTGGGTGCTGGGCTTGCCCGCATTGGTAATAACGGCCTATCTGTTGCTGACTGTGCAACATTCCCTGAACTACAACGATGGGGCTACAGGCGCATTATTAGACGACACCTGGATTCACGTCCGTTTCGCGCATAGCCTCAGCGAAGGACGTGGCCTGATGTATAACGAAGGTGTTGTGACTTCCGGCGCGACCAGCCCGCTATGGGTGATTCTGCTGGCAGGCGTCTTTGCGGTGTTTAATCCCGGCACATACCAACAAGTTGACATTGCGACACTCATGAGCGCCATCAGTGCGATTGCGGCAGTGGTGGCTGTTAGTGGGTTGGCGTGGTATGTCATGCGTGTGGCGTGGGTGGGGGCACTGGCCGGATTGCTCACCGCCTTGACCGGGCGCTTTGTGTGGGTGGCGTTAAGCGGGATGGAGACAACCCTTTTTGCGGCGTTGTGTGTGCTGGCTGTGTGGGCGCATGTGGCGGATGTGCGTGCAGGCCGTGTTTTTGGCTGGCGCACGGGCATCATCACAGCTTTAGCCACATTAGCCCGCCCGGAAGGGTATCTGCTGGCAATTCTGATAGGGGGCACATCTTTTGTACTTATTCCGCTAACACACAGCAAAACCCGCGTAACGCTCTGCGCATGGTGGGCGCAAGTGCGCGGCGGATGGCGGGGCAGTATTGCCTATGTGATTCTGGCAGGTTCTTACCCCATTGCGTGCTGGCTGATGGACGGTCACTTGTTGCCGAATACCTTCCGTGTGAAATCACAGTTAGGGGAAGCGACGCCAAATTTGCTTTATGGTTTCTTCTGGACGCCGCGTGCAGATTATGGCTGGGTGTTTATTCTGTTGGCGGGTCTGGGGGTCGGTGTGTTAGCTTACCATGCCTATCGCCGTGCGTCGGACATGAGCTACGCTGTGATGTTGTGGCCGTTGGCGTTTGTCATCAGTGTATTATACTTAGGCACGGAGCATTTTTTCATCAATCACGGGCGCTATGTTGCCCCCGCTATCCCATTCCACGCATTGCTGGCGGCGGTGGGGGTGTGGTGGCTGGCAACAGTGCTATTTGCCAATCGGCAGAACATGCGCCAACCGGTGTTTATCGTGGCGGGCTTAGCGTTAGCTGTCTTCATTGGTTGGAATGGACGCTACAACGTACAACAGGT
>DAIMZF010000128.1:0-9950 GCA_036734085.1 Aggregatilineales bacterium | reverse complement strand
AAGATTGGATTACGCCAACCCTCATAAAAAATTGTTTATTTTTGTTGTATTTACGTGTAACTACTCAGCCAGCCCCAGCGTAATTTGCGTTTTAGCATTAGCAACACATTTTGTATAGCGGATATTTTACACGCTGTAGATGGCATACGTTTTATGTTGGGGCATCTGCATAATTGGTCTTTGGTGCATCAATGACACGGTATAGAATCCACTCACTAGCCCTAAGATTAAAAAAAAATTTACAATGTGTGCCAAATCGTGAGGAAGCAATATAGAATATATCTTTACTCTAGCTCTAGTGAGAAAAGTCATGTCGTATAAAAAGATGTTATTATCTGCACTCATTGCTGGCATTAGCTTGATGATGGCGATGTTCGCACAGGCCGCTATATTTCTTAACGCTTCAATCACGGTACAAGATAATACCGGTACTTGTGCAACAAGCACGTTCACGGCCTCTTTTCGGTATCAAGCGGTTAATAATGATCAAGGCTCCGGTTTTGATCGGGTTGGCATCATCGTGTTTGATGGCAACGACGTGCCCATATCAACAACTTGGACTGGATGGTCGGCGTCGGCGATGTCGCCTATAATCACATGGACGGTAGACTTCGGGGATAGTGTGATGAATGCCATTACTGCCCGTCCATTGACAATGGTCGTCTATGATATCACGGCGGCGGCGGGGGCGGGTAGTAACACACAACCTGTCTATAATGCCATTGTGGGGCAGGATGCACCTGTGCTGGCAACTGTGATTTATGATCCGGCGGATGACATCCCAGATTGTGCCAATTTGCCCTATATGGGAGTCGTCGCCCCCAATGATCCCAACATACCGGCGAGATTATTTGATGACGGTCGCATCAACCCGGATGCCGCCGCGTCGTATGTCATCTATGCAAATGAAAACCTGCTGATTCTCTATACTCCACAAGGGGCGCTCATCGGCACGGTGGAAGTCGGCACATGCCCGGCGGAAAATACCCTCATCTTTGAGGCAGGCGGTGTGCGCTTGTATCATCTGAGTTCCTGCGAACTGCAAGCGATGGGTGCGGCGCTGGACAGCACAAAGACTTACATTGTGCGCTTCACGCTCGGCGGCGATTACGTGTCATTTGAAGCGTAAGCCGAAGCACAGCCCAGCACCAATATGCTAGCCGTAGGGCAAGCGTTTCCCCCGCGCTTGGGATTGTGTCCCGCTTTTGTGCGATAATAAAGCACAAGAAGCACACGAACTTCAACCGTAGGGGGAACTTATGGCTCGGCTGGCTTGGGTATGGCTCATGATTATCTTGACCGTTGCCGCGTGTAGTGGCGACGGTGTGCCGCGTGCCACGCCGACCATCGCGCCCACCTCCACGCCGGAGGAAGGCACGCCCATCGCGCAAGAGCCATCACGCACGCCGATTCTGCTGGCGACCAGCACGGCCACATCCACCAGCACCGCCATCCCCCAAATCCCGGCGGAAACAACCACATCAACGGTCACGCTGACGCTGACCCTAACTGCCACACAGACCGACTCGCCGACGGCTACCCCAACGACGACAATCAGCGCAACCGCTCCAGCGACGGCGACATTAACCGATATTCCGCTACCCACCATCACGCTTTCACCCACGCCGACACTTTCCGCAACACCGACCGCGCCGCCCAGCGTCACGCCGCTTCCTTTAGTTGTCGCCACTCACACACCCACGCCCACCGCCACCGCGACCCCTACGGCGACAGCGACAGCCACCAACCCACCAACGGCCACGATAACCCTTACACCTCTGCCGCCCACACTGAACCCGGAACAAATTCGCGGCACACTCAGCGCCCAGCAGACCGCCAACGCGCCCACATCCACACCGACGCCCAACGACGCTACACGCATTGCGGAGTTTGTCTTTTCCACGCTGACCGCCTTCCCGCCGACGCAGACCGCGCAGGCAGAAGCCCGCGCCACCGAAGCCGCCCTGCTGGAAATCCGCCTGACCGAGACAGCCATCGTGCAGGAACTGGCGACGCTGGTCGCGGTTGCGCCGACCATTGACGCGCCGCCGGAGTTCGCTACCGCCGCGCCCGATCAGATAATCACCGACCCGCTAGAGGACTTAGGTATTCAAGAGCAAATCGGCGATGTGACAACGGATGGTTTCCCGGAGGAAGAAGCACCGACAGCGACGATTGTCTTCCCCACCTTGCCGCCCCTCATCGCGCCGCCCACGCTCCCGGCGGATTGGCAATTCCAGCCGCCGTCGTCCATCCCGTTTACCGTGCCGGAGTTCACACGCGAATTTACCATCGGCGCGGTGATTCCCTTGTCGCAAGCCTCTGTCGGCGTAACGGGCGATGGTCTGCCGCGCCTGTTTGCACGCAATCCGGCCAATCCCGACCAATACGTACAGACCACCGCCACAGGCGCGATGTTTGTGAACACAGGCGCGGGTGAAGCCATGCCCGCAGAGCCGTTTTCGCCCTATGTGGCGCAGGTGACTCGCCCGGAGCAGAACGATTACTTCGTCAGCGCGATAGCATGGTCTGGCAACGGGCGCTACCTGGCGTTTGTGGTAGATGGCGGGCGTGGCGGGCATCCCGACCCGACGGGTGAGGACGGCGTGCATGTGCTGGATACCTTCACGGGCGTTAGTCGGTCGCTGGTGCGCGATTGCCCCTTTGAAGGGCATCCCGGCTGTCTGTTAGGCGGGGCACGGCAACATTATGGCAACACAACGGAAATCCACTGGTCGCCGGATAGCACCCGGCTCATCATCCGCCAGCAAGTATCCGGCGAAGGGCGCGGTGCGTTGCTCGTCACCCCGCTAGACCAACCGCCAGACCGACAACCCCAGACCTTAAACTATGATTACGGCTCGTGGACAAATGACGGCCAACGGATATTGGTCAGTGGCAGAAGTGGGGTTTATGGTGTTATCATCGGCACAGTAAACCCGAATAACACCGATTTCCAGATGATTTTGAACGGCAGTGAGCGCGGCCTGTGGCTGGAAAACGCCGTTCAGCGCCCCAATGGGCAGATTGTCGCACTAGGACGGCCTGCAGAAGAGGCGGCGGTACGCATCATCGACCAGAACGGCAACTTTTTAACCGGGCCTATCGGCACGGGTGCGCCGCAAAGCGTGGTCTGGAATAGTGACCGTTCCGCCGTGACGGTGGTCAGCGCGGGGCGGCAATATGTAGCTTATGTGGATGGCCGTATTCAACAAGTTGCGGATAGTGCCGCCGTGCCGCCGCCGGGCGCACCCCCGCCGGGTGTACAGCCTACCGTGCCCGGGCCGGGCGAAATCGTGGACGAGCCGCCGCGATTGCCCAGTGGGGTGATTGCGGGCAACCGTTTTGCATCCGGCCAGCAGGTGCAAGTGCAGAATGAGATTTTGAACATCCGCAACGCGCCCGGCCTGGATAGCCAATTTGTGCGGGACGTTCTGCGGCGCGGGGAATATGCGCGGGTGCTGGCTGGCCCGGTGGATGTGGATGGTTACGAATGGTGGTTCGTGGCAACCGCAGACCAGCGTCAGGGCTGGGTGGCGGCGGTGATTGATGGCTTCGTTACCATCACAGTCAGCGAATAATAGATGTATCACGCTGGCGGGGCATTATAGCGGCGGAAATTAACTGTAGTATGACCTACTTACATACAGAAAGAACCTGATTATGCCGACACAGTGGTTAGGGTTATTGATAATTGGCGCAGGCGCGGGTGTGCTATCCGGCATGTTTGGCATCGGCGGCGGCGTGGTGATTGTCCCCGCACTGGTGATCTTCTTGGGTTTCACGGAACTTCAGGCCATCAGCACATCATTAGGCGCGTTGCTATTGCCCGTCGGCCTATTGGCGGTGTTTGCTTATCACCGTAAAGGGCTTATCCGCCTTAAGGATTCCGCATGGTTGGCCGTTGGCCTGTTGCTGACCACCGCGCTCGGTTCATTCGGCGCACTACAACTGGACGCCATCGACCCGGACTTGCTCAAGCGGGTATACGGCCTGTTCCTTTTGTATATCGGCTGGCGCTTCGTCGCCCCGCGCAAACTTTATGCGGAATGGCGCGGTGTTGCCCCGCCTGCGGATGATGACGGCACGCTAGAGCCGCAGGCGGCATGGTGGATGGTGTTCATCGTGGGCTTGATTGCGGGTGTAGCAAGCGGATTATTCGGCATTGGGGGCGGCGCGATTATCGTCCCGGCGCTGACCGCCTACCTGCATTACGATCAAAAATTAGCAGTCGGCACGTCACTGGGCGCGTTGCTGTTGCCTGTTGGCCTGCCGGGTGTTCTGGTTTATTTGAATGACGGCGTGCTGGATATTGCGGTGGCGGCGGTGGTGGCGGTGGGCTTGGCTGTCGGCGCGATCTTCGGCGCGAATATCGCGCTTAGTTTGCCCTCCGCCACTGTCAAACGGCTGTATGGCGCGTTTTTATTCTTCGTGGCGTTCCGCTTTATCTTCGGCTAAAACGTCTGCTCCTTCCCTCATGATAAAAAAGTGGCAATTCTGCTGGACGTATGTACCGCGAAATTGCCACAATCCCCCGTATGCTGAAATCATCGTAAGACATGGATGCACATGACGGTGGCGCACGATGCGCTCTGCGTGCCGATATGTGCATCCACAATCAGATGAGGAGGCGCTATGCAACAAGCTGTGAAGTTTATCCCCACGCCAGATGCGCCCGATAGCAGAGTCGGCGGCTACCTTGTCGTATGGGGCGACCCAGCCACCCGTGACCTAGAGGGCGAATACTTTACGCCGGGCACGGAACTAGGGCTGGATTGGTACGACAAGCGCCCGATGCTCTATCATCACGGCCTTGATGGAAGCGTGCAGGCCGCCGTCATCGGCACGATTGACACGCTCAAGGCCGATAGTGTCGGCGTGTGGGCGGAGGCGCAACTTGACCTCCGGCAGAAGTACGTACAGGCGGTGTTGCGCCTGGTTGCGCGTGGAGTCTTGAGTTGGTCTTCCGGCAGTTTGCCCCACCTGGTAGAGGTGGCGCACGACGGAGAGATTAAACGCTGGCCGATTGTTGAGGGGAGCCTGACGCCGCTCCCGGCAGAGCCACGCCGCACCGATGTTCGCACCATCAAGAGCGCCTATGCCGCGCTCGGCCTGGATACCACCCTGTTAGACTTAAAGTTCCCGATGAGAGAGGATGAAAACAAAATGCAAACCCCAACGGAAAAAGCCCTGCCCATCCATAACCCCAAAGAGGCCATCAAAACCCGCATTGAGGTTGCCAGCCCGTATGATTCCCTATCCGCGTTGGACATGATTCACGGGTATGTGCTGTTACGCTCCGGCAAGAGCTTCCAGGGCATGAGCGAACGCTACGCAAACGCGCTGGTGCATAAGCTCACACAATCCGGCGAGATGCTGACCGCCGTCAAGACGCCCGTCACCGGCGACCTGAGCGCGACCATCGTCACAGGTTACGGTGATGACTGGGTGCCGGAACTGTGGAGCCGTGAAATCTGGCAGAAGGCGCGGCAGGATAACGTCATTCTGCCCCTGTTTCGCTCTATAGAGATGCCATCTAATCCGTTTGAACTGCCCATCGAAGGCACAGACCCCACCGTGTACTATGTGCCGGAGACCAAAGACAACGACCAGCTGACGTTTGATACCGGTTCCGCCATCCCGGATAGCAAAATTGGCAGTGGCAAGGTGCAGTTAAATGCTAAAAAACTGGCGTTGCGTGTCGGCTTCAGTGCGGAATTAGTCGAAGATGCGGTTGTGCCAGTGCTCAACATCTACCGCGAACAGGCCATGCGTGCCATTGCCGACAGCATCGACTACGTTCTGCTGAACGGCGACACCCAGACCAACACCAGCAACATCAACGGCGGTGGCGCGGCACTGGCGACCAATCACCGCGCCTTAGCCTTTAACGGCCTGCGGAAATCTGGTTTGGATGAAGATTATCTGCAAGCATCCAGTAGCTTTAGCCTGGCGGAACTGCGTACCACGCGCTTTAAGTTGCCGCCGCGCTACGCCGCCCGCCCTAATGATTTAGCATGGGTGGTGGATAGCTCCACCTACAGCAAGATGTTGGGCTTAAGCGAATTCCTGACGATGGAGAAGGCCGGAGCAAACGCCACCGCGCAGACCGGGCAAATCGGCTTCATCGACGGTGCGCCGGTGCTGGTCAGTGCGGAAATGCCCATGACCAATCTTGAGGGGGTCGTCGCCGCGACTGGCAACACCAAAGGCACGGCGTTATGCGTCTATCGTCCGGGCTGGTTTGTCGGTTACCGCCGCCGGATTGCGGTCAGCGTGGACTATCTGCCGTATTACGATAGTTACCAACTCACCGCGACCGTGCGTTTAGCCTTCGCCCGTTTCGATACCGCCGTGACCAGTTCGCTGGTCAACATCTAAGACAAGCCTGTGTGTATTGTAAGGGAGTGCCTGTGTGCGCTCCCGCCCTCTGTCAAATCGCTTGTGGGTCAACTTTAGCCCGCCGCCCACCCACCGGATAATGGCCGTCAGCATGTGCGGTCTGGGTTGACCGTTATCACGTAAAGAACGCACAAGACGCTCATTTTTAAAGAACGTGCTTGCCTCACGTTGTTTGTCTTGCAGGACTGTTTTATAGAAATCAGAATTGTGATGCATCACGATTTTCTCGCTCACTTGGACGGCCTCATCATCCCATTAAACCGATAGATTAGACCACCCGTTCTGCGACAAATGTGCTAAATCTCCTGCCGTTGTTTTATTCCACGCCCTCCCACCTTAACCCAACCAACCCACACTCCCCGCGCAAGCAGGCTTATGCTAGACTGATGGCATAAGATAGTGACAGAAGTAAACCAACCCCCATGTTAAACCAAATTGACCTGCAAACTGACTTGATCCCGCTTGTGGCGATTTTGCGCGAAGTCATCGACGCGCCCACCAAGCTGAATGACAAAGAATTTAATAAGCTGGTACGGCGGCATCCGCGCACGGATGCAAGCGGCCTGTATAGCCGGAGCGAACTCATCGAGGCATACCGCCAACTGGCCGGCACACATGGCTTGCCGCCCTTTGATGTGGCTATCGTCAATGAGCGCCTGCGCCGCAAGCCCATTCGCACCAGTTCCGGCGTAACGCCTGTCACCGTCCTGACGAAGCCGTTCCCGTGTCCCGGCAAATGTATCTTCTGCCCCAACGATGTGCGGATGCCCAAAAGCTACCTGAGCGACGAACCCGGCGCACAACGGGCGGAGCAAAACAGTTTTGACCCCTACCTACAGACGTACACGCGCCTGCAAGCCTATTACAATCTCGGCCACCCGACCGACAAGATCGAGATTATTGTGCTGGGCGGAACGTGGTCTTTTTATCCAGAGACGTATCAAATCTGGTTTATCAAGCGCATTTTTGACGCCATGCACGACTTCGGCAACGGCACAGACCGCCGGGAAGAAGTCAGCGCGGCGCTGGCGACAGCCTCCAAACTGCACCCGCAGAATAACATCACCAATGTGACCGTCTTCGGGCTGGAGATGGGACAGTCCTATAATCAGGTAGTGCAGGACATCTACAAAGGCGAGATGGTGCGCTCCAAAGACACTGCACAGGCTATCCGGCGTGGCGAGCGCGAACGCTCCCCTATTGATGAATTCGCCACATGGGAAGAACTGGAAGCCGCCCACCGCTATAACGAGACCGCGCCTTGTCGGTCTGTGGGGCTGGTGGTGGAAACACGCCCCGACCACATCGACCCTGCCGAAGTCCTCCGCATCCGCCGCTTAGGATGCACCAAAGTACAAATCGGCTTCCAAAGCCTGAATGATGCCGTATTAACCGCCAACAAGCGCGGGCATGATGTTGCCGCCACCCACCGCGCCGTGACTCTGCTCCGTAAGGCTGGCTTTAAAATTCACGCCCACTGGATGCCCAACCTGTATGGCTCATCCCCGCAGATGGACATTGCAGACTATCAAACCATGTTTGACGATGAAGACTTCCGCCCGGATGAACTGAAGGTTTATCCGTGTTCGTTGATTGAAAGCGCGGAATTAATGCAACGCTATCAAGAGGGTAGTTGGAAGCCCTATACCGAAGCCGAACTGCTGGACGTGCTGACCGCCTGCTTTATGCACACACCGGAATACTGCCGCCTGACCCGCGTCATCCGCGATATTCCCGGCACGGATATTGTCGTCGGCAACCAGAAGACCAACTTCCGCCAAATTGTGGAAAATACGCTGGCGGAGCGCGGCCAGCGTAGCCCGGACATCCGCGCACGAGAAATCCGCCACCAAAAAGTCACGATGGACGACCTCACACTGGATGAAACCCGCTACCGCGCCAACGGCCACGACGAGATATTCCTGCAATTCATCACCGCAGGCCGCGACATCGCCGGGTTTTTGCGCTTGTCCTTGCCGGATGCAAACACCGAGCCTATCACGGAGGAATTACGCGCTACCGCCATGATTCGGGAAATTCATGTTTATGGGCAAGCGGTGGATATTGGGGATAGTCAGGCGGGGCACGCACAACATCTGGGCTTAGGCTCTCAGTTAATCCAACGCGCCGTTGAGCTTGCAAGCCAACACGGTTACACCCGGCTTGCGGTAATTTCCGCCATTGGCACGCGGGAGTATTACCGCAAGCGCGGCTTTGAGGACGGCACGCTGTATCAGGTGCGGGCGTTGTAGGCTGTGGGCTTGGGGGCGCTTTAGCTGGATTGTTCCGTTTTGCCCTTGATGATGGTTCGACTAAGCACAAACGTCACCGGGATGGCGGCTACAATCGCAATCGGCGCGGCCACCACCGGACTCAAGGATAGTCCGTCCACCAGCACCGTTAAAAGCACGATGCCAAACACATATTGCACCCCATACACCACCGGGTACTGCAACGCCTTGCGTAAGCTCATCGCACGCTGGAAGACAAACACAGAGTTCAACCAATAGGAGAATACAATGCCAAAAGCGTACACCAGCGTATACGCCACTTGATACGGTAAGGCCATCTGCAACAGCACAAACAGCCCATATGTTACGCCGGTGTTCAGCCCGCCCACGCCCACAAAGCGCACAAATTCGTTCTTTTTCAAAGAGTCAAACACAGGGCGTCCTATGTGGGTTCGCTGGTATTGGTGGCCTGGCCTTCTTCAATACGCTCGATGATGAAGCGCGGACGCTTGCGTGTTTCGTCCAGGTTGCGCCACAGGTACTCACCCAACACCCCAATCATCACCATCTGCACACCGGATACCACCAGCAAGACGACCATCAAAGACGACCACCCCTCTATATCAATCCCCCAAACAATACGAGAGACGATGATGAACAGCGCATAGAGCAGACCAATCACACTAAATGTCATGCCCAGCAAGGACGCCATCCGCACCGGGAAGTAGGAAAAAGCGACGAAGGAGTCGATAAAGTATTTAATCTTGCGGGCAAAAGTCCACATGGATTGCCCATACCGTTTTTCACGCTCGCGGCGGTGATAATAAATCACATGAGGGTCAAAGCCTAGCCACAGGATGAGTCCCATCAGGTACGGGTTGGCTTCTTCAATGTTGTTGATAAGATCGCACACCTGTTTATCAATCAGGAAGAAGTCGAAGCCGCGTTTGGGCATGGTTTTAATGGCAAAACGCCGGAATAAGGCATAAAACGCATCCGCGATGAGCGACGTTAAGCCGGGATCGTCGCGGCTTTCGCGGGCGGCCAATACCACCTTGCGCCCCTGCCGCCATTCTTCCAGCATCTCATGGATGAGTTCCGGCGGATCTTGCAGGTCGGCGGCAATCGCGGCGATGACATCCCCTTGTGCTTCACTGAGTCCGGCCATAATTGCCGGGTTAGAGCCAAAGTTGCGCGATAGCTTGATAATCCTCATGCGTGCTTCGGCCTGCGCTAAATCGTGCAGGACGGCAAACGAATTATCGGTTGAGCCATCATCCACGAAGATAAATTCAAAGGCATCCTGCGGATTTTTTA
>DAIMZF010000127.1:0-9963 GCA_036734085.1 Aggregatilineales bacterium | reverse complement strand
CACCCCTATTGTATGATAAGCCCCGCACAAAGGATGTTTATTGTAATGGTTAGCATATTCACCCTAATTACCTTATTCCTGACATTTGCCACCGCCGCCCCACAAGATTGCCCCACCGCCCCTACCGGAGAATTGACTCGCACCATCATCTCCGACCAGATACTGCGTGAATATCTGCTGTATATCCCTGACTATGTGGAAGAAAACCCACCGTTGATTATCGCGCTACACGGCTTCGGCAGTAACATGAACACTTTCTCTCGCCTGACGGATTGGTACAGCATCGCGGACGCACACGGCGCAGTCGTCGCCATCCCGCAAGGATTCCGTGCCCGATGGAACGCCAGCATCTTTAATGATGAAGAAATTGACGATATCGTGTTCCTGCGTGATTTGTTAACGGACATCCAAGCCGTGACCTGCTTTGAAGCCGTTTATGTCACTGGTTTTTCCAACGGAGGGGGTATGGCGGAACGCATCGCGTGTGAAATGTCGGCAGACATCGCCGCGATTGGCATTGTAGCGGGCGCGGTCAATGCGGATTTTGCGCTGTGTGATGCCCAACAGCCTGTGCCCCTCATTGCGCTATATGGATTGCAGGATTTTGTTGTGCCTTATAACGGCCTTGCCTCCGGGTTATTTAACCTGCCGTCTGTGGCAGATTGGCTTGGCTCATGGGCGGCGCGGAACGATTGTGCCGATACACCCACCACGACCCAACTAGGGGAAGATTTACAACAGATACGCTATACCGATTGCGCCGCAGATGTGATACTGTATGTCGTGGAATCCGGTCAGCATGAATGGTTCGGCGGGGTGAGTCAACGGATGATACAGCCTTCAGAAACCATCGACGCAACGCAGACTATCTGGGCATTTTTTACGGATAATCCACCCAACCGCTAACAGGCAGGGAAAATGGTTAATTTTGGGTTGATTTATTCTGCGTTATAATGGATGCAATGTGACCAAAACACGGTATCAGGATCGTATCAGGAAGGAAAGACTCGTGGCTGTTTCGCTTGATGATGTGCGCGATATTGCGGAATTAGCAAAACTGGAATTAACCGAAGAAGAGATAGCGACTTATGCTAAACAGCTTTCCGACATCTTGAGCTATTTTGAGCATCTGCAAGCGGTGGATACCTCCGGCATTGATGCCATAGCATCAGTATTGCCCCTAAGTAACGTCCTCCGTGCCGATGTCGCCCAGCCTGCGCTTACACCCCAACAGGCCATCGCCAACGCCCCTGAATCACAAGACGATCAATTCCGCGTACACGCGGTCTTGGACGAGTAGCCAAAAACCGGAGAAAACATCATGGCAAAACACCGCCTCCTACTTGTTGAGGATGATTATGACGTAGCCGAAATGCTGGTGATGTATTTTCAATCGCAGGGCTACGAAGTTCTCCATGCCGATAACGGCACAGACGGCGTCGCTCTGGCACGTTCACAGTTCCCCAATATCATCTTGCTGGATGTCATGTTGCCGGACATGGACGGGTATGACGTATGCTTGCGCTTGCGGCGCATGGCATTAACAAAGTTTATCCCGATTTTGTTCCTCACCCAGCGTGACGAACGCGCCAGTAAAGTGCGCGGGCTGGAACTCGGCGCGGACGATTACATCACCAAGCCCTTTGATATTGATGAGCTACGCCTGCGTGTACAAGGAACAATCAACCGCGCCACACGGGAGAACCTGCACGAGACACGCACCGGACTCCCCACTGGCACATTGATTGACGACGAAATCCGGCGTAAGCGTCATCAGGATAACCCCTTCAGCATGATTGTCTACACGGTGCAAGGGTTTAGGGCGTACCACGATGTTTACGGGTTTGTGGCCGCCAATGATGTGCTGAATTATGCCGGAAACCTCATCCAGAAGGCCATCGCAGAACTCGGTACGTCGGATGATTTCATCGGCATTCAGGAAGATGAATTAGTTTTACTGACCCATGCCGATAACGCCAAAGAACTCGACAGCACCATCAAAGCACGCTTTGAGCAAGACGCCCGCGCTTTTTATTCCTTCATGGATGTTGAAAACGGCGGCCTGGTAATTAATCCGGGCAAAGACGACGAAACCACCGTTCCCCTGATGACGTTTTCTTCTGAGTTTAAAGAGTTGACCAACGTATGAGCATCAACTGGGAGCGCACGCTCCCTGTGTTGGTTTCCATCGGTATTATCATCGCCATCGCCATCCTGCGGCAGTATAGCCGCAACCTTGCCGCCATTGTCGCCGTCATGCCTATTAATATTCCGCTAGGTATGTGGATTGTTTATAGTGGCGCGGACGACAAACAACTGGCGTTGACGGAATTTAGCGGCGCGTTATTCGTCAACATTATCCCATCTATCGGCTTTATGCTGGTTGCGTGGCAGATGTCGCGCATGGGGTACGATTTAATCCCGACCATCGTCACCGGATACGCCGTGTGGCTGGTGGGCTTGGGCTTTATCTTTCTGTTGCGGCATATTTTCGGGTAGACTGTATCTGCATAACAATGACAAGTTTTACAAGCTATGGTTTTACAAGCTATACGAGCTATAAAGGAAAATGACCATGCGGCTAGGTCGGCTGACGTTTATATTCTGGATAATCGTGTGTGCGGGCTTACTGGCGGCATGTGATTCCGGCGGGGATGGGGCGGAAATCCCGACTCGTGTGGTAATTGCAACCCTGCCACCGGATGCCACCCTGACACCTGCCGTGCTTACATCCGCAGAGGATACCCCAACGGCGGAAGTTGCCGTTATCGCACAATCCGCGCCCACAGATGCCAATGACGAAGCCATCGCGGAAGATGCCAATACACCAACGCCCAGCCCAATACCCACAGATGGCCCAACGGTGACGCCCAGCAGTACCATCACGGATACGCCCACGCGCACGCCCACCGCCACCGTGACCGAGACAATCGAACCGCAGGCTGTCAGCTTTTTGGCAGAATTGGCGCTTCAAGTGACGATTGTTCTGCCCACAGACCGCCCGCCCATGACCAATACGCCCGGCGTGCCGTTTACCTTGCCGGTGGCGTGCCCGTTTGCGCCTGCCGGAGTCTTCGGCGGTGTCGTGCGCGATAACCCCACACTCAATAATTTAGTCGGTTGTCCGCTTGGTGAGCCGCCCAATACCATTGGTTATAGCGGCGCGTTGCAGACCTTCGAGCGCGGCACGATGATTTGGTTAAGCACCCAACCGGGCACAATCTATGTGCTATATAACGATGGCCGGATGGCGCGTTATACGGATACGTTTAACGAAGCGGTAGATGCTGAAAGTGGTGGAGATGCCGCACCTGCGGGACTCATCACGCCGATACGCGGCTTTGGCAAAGTCTGGCGGGATAATCCCGACGTGCGTAACGGCTTAGGCTGGGCGAGTGGCACAGAAACACCGTACAGTGTCACCGTGCATGAATTTACACTGGGGCGCATGGTACACATCCCTACACGCGGCATTATTTACATCTTCGCCACACAAAATAATCGGTGGCAAAGTGTGCCTGCATAGGGAGTGCTGAATAAGATGGATATGGTTTTTCCGTCTGAACCGAGATCAACATATCATATGCACAAAGCTCACCACTCCCTGTGCCTGCATAATATTGCGTAGCGTGCGGATTTTGTGCTACACTAACGTTCATCGTAAGCCATAAACAACCTATTCTATAAGGAGTATTCCACATGGTTCAGCAGGGTTTTGAGGTAACCCGCTCTTCTCTTATGTAGCGGCTCATCGTCGCGCCCCCCCACCCCACATGCTTACTCACGTTTTGGCCTGTTTAGGGCGGATGGTACAATACCACCCGTGCAACGCCTTAAGAGTCCTAAAATGCGGCTGTGTGCCGCCGGATGTTAACCTAATAAAGTGAGAAGCTATGACCCAACAATATAACCCGCAAGACATCGAGCATAAGTGGCAAGACCAGTGGCAGACCACCGGGTTGTATCGCTCCCAGGTGGATTGGAGCAAGCCCAAGCATTATGCAGTCACCATGTTGCCTTACCCCAGTGGCGATTTACACATCGGCCATTGGTTCGCCATGACTCCGTCCGATGCCCGCGCCCGTTACATGCGGATGAAGGGCTATAACGTGTTATTCCCGATGGGCTTCGACGCCTTCGGCCTGCCAGCAGAAAACGCCGCTATCCAGCGTAACATCCACCCGGCCAAATGGACGTATGCCAACATGGAACGGATGCGCGGCCAACTGCGTAGCATGGGCGCGATGTTCGATTGGGAACGTGAAACCGCCAGTTGTGACCCGGATTATTACAAGTGGACGGAGTGGTTCTTCAAGAAGTTCTACGAAGCCGGATTAGCCTATCGTGGCGAAGCGATGGTGAACTGGTCGCCTACCCTGCAAACCGTGTTGGCTAATGAGCAAGTCATCGACGGCAAAGACGAGCGCACCGGGCAACCCGTTGTGCAAAAGCTGATGACACAGTGGTTCTTCCGGTATACACGCTATGCGGACGAAATGCTGGACTTCAGCACGCTGGATTGGCCGGAACCCATCAAGATTATGCAGACCAATTGGATAGGCCGCAGTGAAGGCGCACAGGTCGTCTTTAAGGTGGAAGCTAGCGACGACGAAATCCGCGTGTATACCACCCGCCCCGATACGCTGTGGGGGGCAACGTTTATGGTACTAGCACCGGAGCATAAACTGGTGGATAAAATCACCACCGAAGCGCAACGCGAAGCCGTCGCCACCTACCGTGAGCAGACCGCATCTGCTACCGAGATTGAGCGAACCGCAGAAGACCGCGAAAAAACCGGCGTCTTTACCGGTGCATACGCTATCAATCCCGTCAGTCAGGAGCGCGTCCCGGTTTGGATTGCTGATTATGTGATGGTGACTTACGGCACAGGCGCGATTATGGCCGTGCCCTATGGCGACCAACGCGACTTCGCGTTTGCCAAAAAGTTCGGCCTGAAGATTATCCCGGTTGTGTTGCCGGAAGGCACGGATGAAATCCCTGACGCGGACGTGATGACCGAAGCCTATACAGGCGCAGGCGTGATGGTTAACAGTGGGCCGATTGATGGCACAATCCACAATGGCGCAAAGGGGCGCAAAAGCCCGGCCATCTCCGCCGCGATTGATCATCTGGAAGCAAACGGCATCGGCCAGGAGTCTGTGAATTATCGCCTGCGCGATTGGCTGGTCAGCCGTCAGCGTTATTGGGGTAGCCCCATCCCGATCATTTATCGTGCTGACGGGACAATTGAAACCGTCCCGGATGAAGATTTGCCTGTTGTGCATCCGCATGATGTAGACTTTAAGCCCTCCGGCCAAAGCCCGTTGAAGTACCACGAGCCATTCATCAAGACAGTGGATTCCGACGGCAACCCGGCAGAGCGCGAAACAGACACGATGGATACCTTCCTGTGTTCGTCATGGTATTGGTATCGTTATCTAGGCGCGAAATATGATGAAGGGCCGTTCGATCCAGAAGAAGCGGCCTATTGGTTGCCTGTGGATGTGTATACAGGCGGGACAGAACACGCCACAATGCACTTGTTGTATGGGCGGTGGTTTAACAAGGCCATGCGCGATCTAGGTATGTTCGACAAAGCCGCCGACATCATGCGCGCACATGGCCGCGACCCGGAAGGCGTGTTCGATGAGCCGATGATGCTACTACGCAATCAGGGTCAAGTGTTGGGCGGGGAACGTCCCGGTGATTATATCATGGCAACAGGCCGCTATGAAGGCGAGAAGCTGTTCGCCGATCATGTGCGCGTGGTTGATGGCCCCAAAGCAGTCCCCGCCGGGTTTGAAGGCATCTTCGGGGAAATACAGAAGCGCACCGAGAACATCCTGAATGTGGATATGGCCGGTGTAAACCGCGTGGTGGAAGTCGTCGAGGGTGCGACGGTAGAAATCCCCAGCATTGAGGGCACAAACAACGTCAACCAACTCAAGCATCACCTGGAGATTCAGCGTATGTCCAAGAGCAAGGGCAACGTGGTTAACCCGGATGAGTTGGTGGCGCAATACGGCGCGGATACCGTGCGGGCGTACCTGATGTTTGCCTTTGACTGGGAAAAAGGCGGCCCGTGGGATCCTAATGGGATAAAGGGTGTTGTTAACTGGATTAATGACGTGTGGAATATGGTCACGGCGGGCGCACCGAATACCAGCGCAGGCGACGACGCCATCAACCGGGATGTAGAGCGCAAGGTGCATCAAGCGATTGAAGGCGTGGAGCGCAGTCTGGAACGCTTCAGCTATAACACCGCCATCGCCACCTTGATGACGCTACGCAACCACATGCAGATGTTCATCAAGGGCAAGCAAATCGGCGCGGCGGCGTGGCACGATGCCGTGCACGTCATGTTACGCCTGATGGCGCCGATTACACCGCACATCACCGAAGAATTATGGTCACGGTTGGGCTTGCCCTACAGCATCCATAAGCAGGCATGGCCGGAATACGACGCAGAGAAAGCCAAAGAAGATAGTGTGATGCTGGTGATAATGGTCAATGGCAAGCCACGCGGCGAAGTGCAAGTCTCGCCCGACATCGGCCAGGATGAAGCCATTACTATCGCGCTCAACAATGAGGACGCGCAACGCTTTATGAATGGCGGCACGCCCAAGAAGACCATCTTCATCGCGGCACGACAAGGCCAAGACCCCAAAGTAAACATCGTCGTTTAAAGTGTTTATCGGGGGCGGCTTCGCCCCCGTTTTATGTTGGTGCTGATGAAAATTTGCGCCTGTTGGTATAATGGATGTGTTTTGACCGTCAGCGTGATGTGTGTAAAGAATGATGACCAGACAAAGATTATTGATGGTGTTGTGCTGTATGGCCGTGCTTCTGCTGGCGGCTTGTGATAGTGAGCCGGAACAAAATGTCGCGCAGATACCGACTGCAACCCTTGTGCCACTTGTCACGCTCTCCCCCGTGCCCACCGCCACGCCCATCGTGACGAACACCCCATTACCGACGTTTACGCCCATCCCAACGGAGACACTTACGCCGTCCCAGACCCCTGTGCCACCATCGCTCACACCCACCCCACCCGTTACAGGTATTGTGGGTGGCGGCCAACGAATTAACCTGCGCTCCGGCCCCAGCGAAACATCAGAGATTATCGGCGCACTCACACCCGGCGATGGTTTGCTCATTTTAGGCCAGAGTTCCGACGGTTCGTGGCTTAACGTGCGTACAGATGGCGAGCTAGAGGGCTGGGTGGCGACAAGATTAATCTTTATTCCGCCCACACGCACGCCCTTCCCGACAGCCACGCCAACAACAGATTTAACCGCCGTTGCGCTTGGCACAACCTTCCCAACAGCCGTTATCGGTGGGCAACCCGTCACACCGACGCCACCGCCCGCCGCGCTTTCTGCCACGCCGACTGAACCTGGACAAGAAGCCGCGCTGGAAGGGGAAGAACCCGCCGAGCCACCAGTGGCCGTCGCACCAACAAACACACCTGCCGCTTCTATAGAGCCATTTGTGCCGGTCATTAACATAGATGCCATCAACCAGACGGCTACCGCGATAGCGGGCGGCGGGGGCGCATTCGCCGTGATTGACTCCGCACCGCGCCTTGTGCCACTGACACAACCCGCCACCGGGCTATCACCGAATGTCAACACAGTAAGCACATCCGCAACAACCACCCCCCAACCGCCACAAGGCACGCCCACCGTGCAGGATGACGTGTTCATCTTCGCGTTGTGCGATAACCCGGCACTCGGCGGCACATCCGCCCCGCGTGATTTAGCGGTCGGGAGTAGCATTACCATCTGGTGGGGATGGGTGGTGTCCGAGCCAATTTACATCACCCAGCACGAAGAAGCTGTAACATATGAAGTCACAATCAATGGTGTTGAAATCCCGAACTGGCGTAATTATGGCGGTGAAGCAGAGGCGGTAGGTAATAGCTACGTCAAGAATTGGTACGTCCCTGCTGGAATTCTGGACACACCCGGCTTGTATCGCGTGGAATTCCGCGCATCATGGAGCCGTGTCATCACAGATGGTTATGACCGCTTCGGGCCGGGCACAGCCAATGTCACACAGACGGGCAGTTGTACGTTCACCATACGGGGCTAACCTGAAAGAGAGGCAAAATCACCGTGAGGCAACCGCACCACAAACCGGGCGCAGAGCCGTTTTTCTTCAAAGGAAGTTCTGTTGGGTGCTTGTGCCTGCATGGTTTAGGCGCTTCACCGGATGAAATGCGCTGGTATGGGGAACATCTGGCACAGCAGGGTTATACAGTCTATGGGCCGTGCTTGCCTGGTCATGGTGGCGATTACCGCGCCATGCGCCGCATCACATGGCAGGACTGGTATCAGGCCGCGCTGGAAGGCTACTATGTGCTCCGCGCCCAATGTGAACAGGTCGTCATCTGCGGCCATTCAATGGGCGGCTTGCTGGCGTTACTCATCGGCGCATGGCAGGATGTTGACGGGCTGGTGGTGATGGCTTCCCCGCTTGAACTACCGAATATGGACACCCTCAGCCGCGCCTGGCTGATTAAGCTGTTCCGCCCATTTATAGACGCCGCCGATACATCCCCGCTAGCAGACGTTGTAAAGGCGGAACAAGCCCGACGCGGGTTGCCCATACATGGGCGCGTGCGCCATGACATCTGGGCGACACAGGGCGTACAAAACCTGTATGATTTAATGGTTGGGGTGCGGCGTGTGCTGACCGCCGTCCATGCGCCTGTGTTGGCCTTGTACTCTACAGAGGACAAAACTGTGCCAGTCAGCAATCAGCAGATGTTGGTTAACGGCCTACTGAATACCTCTGTTGTGTGCCACACATATCAAATCAGTGGGCACATCCTGCCGCAGGATGTCGAGCGTGAAGACGTTATGGCGCGGTCTGCGGCGTTCATCGCGCAGGTCGCTACTCGCTCCGTAACGCCCGCGCCGTGATGAGGCGCATCATGCGGATGGCGGGATAGATGCCCGCGACCAAAGATGCTAACACGGCCACCAGAAAGGCTTCGACAAATTCGCCGGGAATCCAGTAAAAGTCCATCGTCCAGCCGAACGAGCGCACATTAATCACGAAGAGCAACACCAGCGCCAATGCCAGCCCGATTGGAATTGCCAGCAAGCCAGCTACAAGTCCCATCAACCCGGTTTGGATGATGGTAAAGTTCCACAGTTGGAACGGAGTCATGCCATTTGCCCGCAAGACGCCATATTGCCGTGTATTTTCCAGTTGTAGGGATAATAACGCGCTCAAAATACCGATAAACGCGACCACAGTCGCCAACAAGCGTAGCGCCACCGTGATAGAAAAAGCGTTGTCGAAGACTTCAAACACGCTAGCGCGGAGTTCACGGTTCGCCTGCACGCCCAAATCATAGCCTTGCAGGGCTTCGCGCACATTATCCATCACGGTTTCAATCGGCACATCCTGCGCGATGAATAGCCCAATCGATGAAATAAATGGGTCGTCGTAGAAACTACGATATACGTTTTCCGCCATGTAGATGCGGCCCTGATCCGTCGTGTAATCATAAAAAACGGCAATCACTTCAAACGTCTGCACGCCACTATCCGTCAATAATCTGATGGTGTTCTCCTGCTCCGTGATGCCCCGTCGGAAGGCGAACGGCTCACTGACCATCACCGCGCCTGCCTGCAAATCCGCCCAATAATCCGGCGATGTATTCCATACAAAGCGGCGGTCGGTGGCGATGTCTGTCTCGATAGCTTGCAGGTTAACGGGCGGCAAATCAGGATAATCAGGCGCGCGCACAGTGACCGCCCGCGCAATTGAAATATCCGCTACGCCATCTACATCGCGCAGGATGTCGCGCACAGCGGCATCGACGTTCACGGTCGCCTGGTTTGATGTCAGTAACGGCGGCGACACGTAAATATCACTGCCTAATGTGGTGGTCAGCCAATCGCCGACGGTGCTACGAAAGCTGGAAATCATCACGCTGACCCCTACAAT
>DAIMZF010000126.1:0-9971 GCA_036734085.1 Aggregatilineales bacterium | reverse complement strand
TGCTTCTGCGTAAACTTGCGATCTTTGAACCAACCCAGAAGTCCAAGCACGACAATCATAATGGGGAGGATGTAGAAGAACATTTCTGTGCGGACATCGCCCGTGCCACCTGTAAACCAGAAGGACTCCAAACGTGATGTAATGCTGAAGGTAGCATCTAAGATACTTCGTTCCTCGCCTTGCGGCATCGCCCACGGCATTTCGGTATGCGGTTGAATACCGAAAGGATCACCAGAAAGCGCCCATGCCCGCCCATATGCCCAACCCGCGATAAGCAATGCCGGGATGAGTGCGGTCATGCCGGCTTTAAATAATGCGGGCAATTGCGTTATACGCTTGTCCGGTGGGGTGGTCTTCAGCCAGCTTAGCAGAATAGCGACTGCCGGAACGCCCCATAACGCCAACGTGTTGACTTTACACAGCGCCGCTATGCCCATCAGGCCGCCCGCCACCAGTAACCATCCGCGATTATCCCAACCCGCCGTATAGATACGTAATCCCGCCCCGATGATAAGCGTGCTGAACGCAATCGCGGCGGAGTCGTTGGTCGTCACGGAAAAAACCTGTAATGCAATGGGGGTAAGGCCAAACAACAGCGCCGCCAAAAGTGCCCAATCTCTACGGCCTGCATAACCTGTGAAGAAGGATAATCCCGCCCAATATACGCCGAATAATGCCAACCAACCAAAGCCGAGTGACGATAATCTTGCTATGCGATTAAATTGGGCGAGGCGTTGTTGATCTGGTGTCAGGGCGTGGTTATCAGGGGACATCATAAACTCGCTGGCATTGCTGGTGATGAGGGCTGACCCAAACCAAGGATTGCGTTGTGCATCGTCAATGTTGACACCCCCAACGTTGACAGGTGCGGTGATGAGCGATGCCACAATATAATAAAGCGGCATCTGCCCGGCCTGCTGTTGGATCGTTGTCTGACTATCCGTTAATGGGTTGGGTAGTCCCCCTGTTTGGCGGATGTGCAGGATATAGGCGATGTGATGAACTTCGTCAGGCCCCTCGTAAGGTGGCAGATAATCCGCATAAATCAGGATGCAGGCCGTAAACACGAGACAGAGTAGTGCAAAACCACGATGACGCCGAAGTAATCCCTGTAGTGTATCTGTCAAAAATCTTCTCCATAGAAGTAGTATTCCAGGATGTCGCGCACGATGGGCGCGGCAAATGCAGAGCCGTCACCGGAATTTTCCACGATAGCAACGACGATAATCTCTGGTTCATTGGCAGGCGCCCACCCGGCAAACCATGCGTGCGGCAAACGGAGCGGATGCTCCGCCGTGCCTGTTTTACCACACACGCCGTATTCTTCCATCAATTGGGGCGCCCACTGGAAGATGTGCGACGCTGTACCCCATGATTCTGTGGTGACATCGCATAGACCTTCGCGCAGATATGGGAAGATGGCCGGGTCTACGTCCAAAAATTCCATCAAATCCGGTTGCATCTGGTAGCTTGGCACATCCAGCAGACTAGCCCGCATGACCAACTGCGGACGGTAGCGCCGCCCATCGTTAGCAACCATCATATAGCCAAGCGCCATCTGTAGCGGCGTAATTTCCACCATGCCCTGGCCGATGGCGATGTTGACATTATCCGAGAATGACCAAGGCTCTGGCTGGAATCGATTCTTGGTATCCGGTGTGCCGACAAAACCAACATTCGACGGTAAATCACGCAGGCCGCTATCTACGCCGATGCCGACCACATTAAAATAGTCGGATAGCATATAGGGGTCGATGTTATCCATCAGGTAGCCTACTTCATAGAAGCACGTATTACAACTATGTGTCAACGCCTGAGAAAGATTAATCGTGCCGTGCCCGCCCGCCAGCCAATCCCGGCGCGGAATATCGCGAGTCCATGTGCCGTTAGAGGAGTAACGTGTGTCGAAGTCATACACACCGCTATCCAGTGCGGCGATAGCGCTAAAGGTCTTGATGGTACTTCCGCCGGGATACGTGCCCTGTGTCACGCGGTTTAGCTGAGGCTCACGCGGGTCATCCTGCACCTGACGCACAATGCGCTGGCCTTCGTCCAGTCCCATCACCGGGAAGGGGGTGAACGCGTTAGCATTAAATGATGGATAACTCACCATCGCCAGCACTTCGCCGGTGTTCACATCAATGACGATGGCCGCGCCCCCGCGTGAGGTACTGCCCCAACTATCAATATATGTTGCATATTCCTGTGCCATGCGCGACAAGGCGAAACGTTGTAAGTCAGTATCAATCGTCAGATAGACACTATGGGCAGGTTCTGTGCCATGTTCGCCCAATACGCGCAAAACATCGCCGTTCAGGTTGACGAGCGTTAAACGTGCACCCGCCCGCCCGCGCAGGTAGGCGTCCCAACTGCGCTCAATGCCGCTTAAGCCAATGATTGAATCCTGCCGGAAGCCGACTTCTTCATAGCCGGGCACTTGTTGCGGCTCCGGGTAGCCCACATTGCCGATGATATGCGCGTATAAATCACCATAAATGTAACGGCGGATGGGACGGCCTTCAAACTGTGCCGCACAGTGTTGTTCCAGGTCGGTTTGATGCAGGCTGAACGACGCGGCCTCTATCCAGCCTAAGTCCGCCAACCACTCCGGATCGTTACGGTCTAGGCGGGTTTGCATCTCCTCCGGTGGCAGGTTAAACGCCGCGCTCAACGTGGCGAGGCAGGCTTCGGCATCCGGGATGCGGCTACGGATGAGAAATACTGTGACGATACGCCCGTTCATATCCGCCAGGATTTGCCCGTTGCGGTCATAGATGGCGGCGCGTTGGGGCTGGACGGTCTCCATACGGATGCGTGCGCCGTTGCCCATCTCCGCAAAGATGTTACCGGGCGACCATGCCACACGCCAACCGCCGAGTTCATGGTCAATGACCAGTTGTAGTTGGCGGTCAGCATCGGTAAATGTGCCGATGAGCGATGACTGGAAGGTGGCATCATAGACTAATGTGACGATGCGGTTACTCTGCCGGATGAGCGTTTTAGGCGTAAAGCTCAACTCTGTTAAGCGGATTTCCCGATTAGAATTTTCATACGTGCTTAAAAAGCTGTCATAGCTGTAGGCCTGGCTACTGGCCGGGCTGATGAAGCTGTACATCGACTCATAATCGCCCCGCAACCAATAATCCAGAAATGTAATTGCCAGTGCTTCCGCATCTGCCAGATTATTATATTCCGGTGTGGGTGATGGCTCTGCTGTAGGGGGTGGGGCAAGTGTTGGCTCTGCCTGGCCGGGTTCAAAAGGGGCACAAGCAGTCAAGCCAATCAGCAGAAGCAAGGATGCAATCAGGGCGAGTTGTTGTCTCATTATTCCAGCCAGTAAATTACCTATCGTCATGCGTCATTATAAGCCGATGTGGTCGGATTAGCCAGCAGTACAAACCATTTATTTATCCGCTTCGTTGTAAATTCATGCTGAGTGTACAATCCAATTTTGGTGTACGATGACCTGCCGCGTTTATCCGGTGACGATGTCGTTAGCTTAAAGTGTGCCCTATAATGATGAAATTACGTTATAGTTTTTTGCTTTTGTCCGCGCTGATGATGGCTCCGGCATGGGGGCAGACTGACGACCCACCCCCACGCCCTGATTTTTACTTTGGCGTTGACCTGTCTTACGTTAATGAAATGGAAGATTGCGGTGCAGTGTATCGGGTAGAAGGTGAAGCGCGTGACCCTTATGCAATCTTTGCAGATTACGGCGCGAATTTAATACGGGTGCGCCTGTGGCATAATCCAGATTGGACGGCCTATAGCACGCTGGATGATGTCATCCGGTCTTTGCGGCGTGCGGATGCTTTGGGGCTGGCTACCTTGCTGAACTTTCATTATTCCGACACCTGGGCCGACCCCTCCCGGCAGATTATCCCGGCGGCGTGGGCGGATATTACGGATGTCGCGGAACTAGGCACGGCGGTTTATGAATACACCTATCAGACCTTAATGCGACTCGACGCGCTCGGCCTGCTACCAGATATTGTGCAGGTGGGTAACGAGATTAATTCGGAAATTCTGCGCCCGGAAGATAGCACCGGGTATCCCATCAACTGGCGACGAAACGCCTTTCTGCTCAATCAAGGGATTTCGGCGGTGCGGGATGTTGGCGCGGTGGCGACCCATGCGCCGCGTGTGATGTTGCACATCGCCCAACCGGAGCAGGCAGAAGGCTGGTTGCTGGCCGCAGAACGGGCGGGCGTCACGGATTTTGACATGATTGGCTTATCGTATTATGTGGGATGGTCTGACCAGACGCTTCAAGCAATGGGCGATGTCGTCCAGTATTTGGGTGATCGCTTTGATAAAGCGGTGGTCATCGCGGAAACAGCCTATCCCTGGACGATAAGCGGCGCTGATGAGAGCGCGGGCAATATTCTAGGCCGTGATTTTCTTGCGGACGGATACGCGCCAACGCCCGCCGGACAGCGCCAATTTATGACCGACCTCACACAAACGGTCATCAGTAATGGCGGCACAGGGGTTATCTATTGGGAGCCTGCATGGGTGTCTACGGGCTGTTTTACACTGTGGGGGCGGGGGTCGCACTGGGAAAACGCGACATTTTTTGACTTCCAGCGCGATAACGCACTGCACGAAGGGATAGATTACCTACGCCATGCGTATGACTATCCGGGAGAGCCTGCTTCCGGTGATGGATAATGAAATGTGAAATCCGGCATGAATTCCATGCTTCACTGCCCACAAACTACCGTGATTTAATCGCGCTCGCTCAGAATCAGGGTCATCGTGTCCGCGTCGATGTTACCCCCACTGACAATCACGCCGACGCGCTTTCCGCGCCCGTCTACCGCGCCACTTAACAATGCGGAAAGCGCCAACGCGCCGGACGGTTCTATCACCATTTTTAGCCGATAGAACGCAAAACGCACGGCTTCTTTGATGGCATCTTCCGTGACTGTTTGCATGTCGTCCACATAGCGCAATATCAACGGGAACGTATAATTTTCGCCTAATGACGGGGTGCGTGTGCCGTCCGCGATGGTGGGCGGATTAGGGATCGTGACCAGTGTTTTCGTGCGGAAGGATTGCGTCGCGTCGTCCGCGACTTCCGGCTCTATGCCGATAACCTGTGTGCGTGGGCTGATTCCCTTTGTAGCGATGGCGCATCCACTCAGCAGGCCACCGCCGCCACAGCACACCAGAATAACGTCTAAATCCGGCACGTCTTCCAGCAATTCCAGCGCAGATGTCCCCTGCCCGGCAATCACAAAGGGGTGGTCATAAGGCGGCAGGATAAAATAGCCGTGTTCCGCCGTCAGCGCCTCCGCAAGTTCACGGCGGTCTTGTTCTTGAGGGTGGTATTCAATCACGGTTGCGCCGTAGCCTTCGGTGGCGGCGCGTTTGGTCGTCGGTGCGTTGACGGGCATTACGATAGTGGTTTTAACGCCGAAGATGCGCCCGGCCAGCGCGACAGCCTGCGCGTGATTGCCGGACGAATACGTGATGACGCCGCGTGCGCGTTCCGCTTCGGTCAGTTGGCTAATGGCGTTATAGGCTCCGCGAAACTTAAACGCACCCATACGCTGGAAGTTCTCGCACTTTAAAAAAACCTCACCGCCGATAAGGTCATCTAGTGTGCGCGATGTGTGAACAGGGGTGCGATGCACGCCGCCCTTGATGCGTTCTGCGGCGGCCTGTACATCCGCAAAGGTGACTGTGTTTGTCATGTGCGCCCTATAAAGTCGATGATGTGCGCGGCGATTTCTTCCCCGCTTTCTTCCTGTAAAAAGTGTCCAGCGCCTTTAATCACAATCTCCGGTTGATGTGCCGCAGTAGGAATCAGCTTACGGAAGAACCCCGCCGCCCGGCCTGTTACCGGGTCACTATCGGAAAACATGACCAATGCGGGCTTGTCCCATATGCTGAGTTTGTCGCGTGTGTCGCGCAGTTTTTCCGCGAATGGGTCATCCACATTGCTCGGAATTCGTAGCGGATAGGCCGCGATGCCATGCTTGTAACTGGCATCCGGGAAGGGGGCATCGTAGGCGGCGAGAATCTCATTGGTCAGCACTTCTTTTTTAACGGTGCTTATTTCAAATAATTGGCTGACAACTAATTCTGTGCCGACGCGCTCCACGAAGTTCTGCCATTGGTTAAAGCCCTCCCCAAGCGGAATATCTCCGGTAGGGAGGGCGGTATTCATGATGACCAGGCGCGAAAAACGCAGGGCTAAATCCATAGCGACGGGCAAACCAACGATACCGCCGTAATCCTGACAGACCAGCGTGATGTCGGTCAGTTGTAAGGCTTCGATGAAGGCCACAAGCGTATCGTATAGCAATTCAATGGTGTAGTCGTCAGGGTTGGTCAGCTTATCGGAACGGCCAAAGCCGATAAAATCCGGTGCAATAACCCGATACCCCGCCGCGACAAACGCCGGAATCATCTTACGGTAGAGGTAACTCCACGTTGGCTCACCGTGCAGGCACAGGATGGTTTTTTCCCCTGCGCCTGCATCCACATAATGCATCCGATAGTCGCCTATCATGATGTAGTTGGGCGGATAGTCAAAGTCCGGTAAATTAGCAAACCGTTCATCCGGTGTGCGGATAATGCCCATCTTTTACCCCCTTTAGCGGATAGCTAAGGTCACGGCCCAGCGCATAAAACATTGACAATCGGCACACCCGGCTCGGCTTCGTCGCCCGCGCCACACGGGATGCCATCGTTGTTAAAGTCCAGCCCGAAGTTACCTAAGCCATAGCACGCCGCCGCTTGCCCGCAGGTTGCCAGCGCGTTACAGGTCGCTGTCAGGCTGGGGCAGACCGAGATTGACGGGTCTGCGGTGGGCAAGGCAAAGGGCGGAATGACCACCGATTCCGGTAAGGGTGATGTTTGGCCTGTGCCCAGCCCGAATGCTGGCGGGATGACGATAACCGGGCCATCCGGCACGGGTACAAACAACGGCGGGATAATCTCGCCTGTTACCGGGTCTAGCTGGAGGCTTGGCGCTTCCGGCAGGTTAAAGTACAGGCCGAATTCGCTCTGCAAGAAGCCACCCCCGAACGGCTCGCCCACGTTGCTGACCGTGATGAGATAACGCCCGGTACGCGGGATAATCACCGTGCTAACGCGCAGGAGCGACTCCGGTGTGCCCATGCGCCCCACTCCGATGAAGTCTGTCGGGTTGTCTAGCGGGCTGACAGTGAGCAGGAGCAGGCCGTTACTGCCGGGACGTTGCAAGACCTCAAACGCGAGGCGGTCTTCTGCCTGGGCGTCGAAGCAATAGCCGCGTGCAAACCGGCGTGAGGTAATGGTATCAATCACCAGTTCACCCGCCGGGATGACCTTCAGGATGTCTACCGTGCTTGCAAACGCGAACAGGCAATCATCCGGGCCAGGCTGGGTGGGTTCCGGGATGAGTTCATCAAGCTGGCGGCGCAGGTCATTCAGTTGGCGCTCCGCCAGGCTGACTGCTTCCAGCGCACCCTGCACAGTCGCTTGACCGACCGGGTTAATCGTGCCGGGCTGGTTGCACACGTCGATGAATAAATCAATCGCCCGGCGGATGTTAAACATGGCGTCGTTAAAGCGCACGCGCAACGGCTCCAGGCGTTCAAAATAAAGGGCTAACAGCCGATTCGGGATTTGAATATCGCTAGGACGTGGGGGGTAGGGCGCACAACTGGCGCGCCCGGTTAATGCGGAATCAGTCCATGAAGTGCGGATGGCCTCCAGCGAAGGCCGTGCAAAGTCGATGCGGTCACGCATGAACAGCAAAATATTGATGAAGTCCTGGCCGCCGTCACCGGGTGGCGGGGCTTGCGCGATGATGCCGTCAATGGGCAGGCTGGCGATCTCGAAGCCGGGCGGGAAGATAAGCCATTCTGTAGCTACCCAACCTAGCGTATCACTGAAGTTAATCTGTATCCAGTTGCTGGCGGCAGTGCGCCCCAGCATATTCACTGGGGTGTTAATGGGTGCGTTGGCGATGATAGCATAGCCCGTACTGGGGCCGGCGCGTACACGCAACCAATCGCGCACAGTGGCGACTGGCCCACTGGTGTTGTCTGTCAGGCCGGAGCGCGGCGCTTCAAAGCCGCCATAGGGGATGCTTCGTGGGTCTGCAACAGGTAATGAGGCGATGTCGCCCTCTAAAATGGTAGAGGTGCTGTTATGTATCCAGCCTTCACTCCCGTTGAAGTCGAAGCGATACCATTGGCTGGTGGCATCCCGCGCATCGGGGAAGTAGTTGTACCCGCCCTGGACTTGCCCCAGAGGTGTGCCGCCAAAATTAGGAATTACACGGATATTCGCAACATCGCTGGTGACAATCGCCCGCACACCCTGCGCGGATACATTCACCACCCCGAAGCCAACGCCGATGACCAATAAAAGCAAAATCAAACCGAATCGCCGCATAAACTCGTCCCTCCCTTTCCATATCGTGGGAAGAAGTCATTAGTTCCTGGCTAAACAGCCAACCGATGAGAACTAAGAACTGCCATCTAATGACCTTAAGTATAGCAGGGGATGAGATTCTGCACAGTTGATGCTTGGCTTTTTATTCTGGTTGCCCCAGTTGCATTTTCATCTGATGGAAGTGGTGGATAAAATCACCGTCATCCGTAGCGATGAGTGTGCCCGTGAGCTTATTAATCACCAGTTCCCCTAGATGGCTGATAAGGTGGTCAATCTGCTGGGACATAATCATCATCACATCTTCCCATCGCACGCCCTCCGGTAATTGCGGTTCACGCAGGGAGCGCGTGCTTTCGATGTAATCGAGGATGGGTTGGGTTTGTTGGAAGACCAATTTACTGGGCAGGTCATTACGCACAACCGCGTAGAAGTAGCGCGACAGTTGGCGCGTGCCGTTTTCCAGCGCAAAGTGATTGCTGGACGGCACAGGCGGCTGTAAGTTAGGCGACCCCGCCCGCGCCAGCAGAAGAATCGCCCGGCGCATGAGGACTTGAAGCTCCGGCATACTCTGTACGCTGTTGGTCGCGGCCAGCAACACACCGCCCGGCTTTAACACCCGCCGGAATTCCTTCAGCGCGGAGTCTATATCTGCCAGATGATAGAGCATGTGGTTTGCCATGATGACATCAATGCTATCATCGGCGAAGGGCAGGTTCACCGCGTCGGATTGCGCGATGTGTTCTGCCGGGTGCTTGCTCAACATCCCGTGTGATAAATCCACACCGAGATAATGCGCCTGCGGACACCGGGCTTTAAAGGCATCGTAATAGACGCCGGAAGCCGAGCCGACATCCAGCACCGTTTCATCCCCACGCCATTGAAGCGTACTCAGCACCCAATCAAAATAATTGACTTTGGGCACGGTATATTTATCGTGGATGGCTTGCCGGGTGAGCAAGGCGCTATCCGTTTCATACTGCTGGCGTATGGAATCACGATCATTAGATGCTGGCATCGGCTTTTCTCGTCGGATGTGTAGTTGATGTCTTTAGACTATATCAATGAACAGTGTTACGCAACTAGAAAAATTATTCGACACCGGGCGTCGCGGGCCAGCTTTCGCTGATGCTCTCGTAATGCACGGTGATAATTTCCTCCACCATCGCGGCGGAAGCGGTATCAAACACATGATAACGCACTTCGCTAATCCATGCGTTCTTTGCCGTCCACACCCGTGTCTCTATGCCGTCATCCACTGCTTTGATGACAACATCGCGACGCGGTTTGCTGGCAGGCGCGGTGGCGGTTTCCCGCAACCAGGTATTCATCGTATTGTTGCCGTCGCGCTGTACCATCTTCACCAGGCGGAAAGGCTCGTGTAATGGGTCGCCGGTGGCCGCATCCAATTTAAACGGCACGAACGAATCCACGCGGAACATGCCGCTAATCACTTCGCCGTTAATCTCTACCTGGAACTCACTCCCAATAAGGCTATCGACTTGTATCATGTCATTCTGCTCCTTTTGCATTGGCATCTGGCAATTCACCCCTTAACTATACATCAAATTTAAAAG
>DAIMZF010000125.1:0-9994 GCA_036734085.1 Aggregatilineales bacterium | reverse complement strand
GTCTTATCGTGCGGGGAGGACAGGATTCGAACCTGCGGCCCAGTATTACCCGGGCAACCGCTTAGCAGGCGGTCCCAATCGTCCACTCTGGCACCTCCCCAATGATGTTGCAATCGCTGTTAAAGCGGAAGGAGTGGGATTCGAACCCACGGTGACGCAGGACGCCACGCTGGTTTTCAAGACCAGTGCCTTAAACCGCTCGGCCATCCTTCCGAAAGCCGCTACTTTCGCAAGGTCGCTATAGTCTAGCATAGCGCACACCGTAGGTCAATGATGTTTTAGGCGTTGGCTGAACGTCCATTTGCAACGATGAAATCCAGTATAATGACAGTAGTTGACTCGCTCCACTCGCTACCAATCCACAAAAAGGGGGACACCACACCATGCGGTTTTATTTGCGAATCACAACGATTATCTTTCTGCTGATGTTAGCATCCACGACTTATGCTCAATCAAATCCACTTGATGAACCTATACCCATCAGTTATGGGGATGTGGTGACAGGGACAATCAGTGATGACCAACCGGAAGTCCGCTATAGCTTTCAAGCAGAAGCCGGAGATGTCATCACCATTAGCATGATAGCAATGGATGACGGATCGTTTAATCGGCTGGATAGCTATTTGTTGTTGCTGGATGAAATCGGCAACGAAATTGCATATGATGATGACTCCGGTGGCAGTTTGAACGCATTCCTTGGGCCACAATCTTTGGGCGCGGGGACTTATACCATCGTGGCAACCCGTTGTTGTGGCGGCAGTGGCGGTAGTTTTGGCGACTATCAACTCGCCCTGAACCTATCCGATGCGCCCTCTCTGCTTGTGGGTGAACCCATTACTTTTGAACTCAACACCAATAATCCCGTAGGCTTTGGCTTCTTAAATGCTGATACTACAGACGCCGAGTATGTGCAGGCAGTAGTGACTATTATAAGCGGGGAAGGCAACTTCTACGGTGGGGCACAAGGGCCAATCGGCCAACATTATTACGGTCAATGGTACCCGAATAATACGTTCATTATCGGGCCTGTGCCCATGGATATAGCCAACGGGGCCTATTACTTCAACCTGACATCCACTTGGGGCAGTCGGTCAGATCCTTATGGCCGGGATAGTGGGCAACTGCCTGTTACAGTTCAGATGATGATTGAGCCTATTGAGCCGCAACCCATCGAACGAGGGCAAGATGTCATCGGCAGTTTGACATTAGATACTCCCCTCACCTACTACAGCTTTCCAGCAGAAATAGGCGATAGTCTGCGGATTGAAGCGGAAGAACTACCGGAGAGTACAGCATCGATAGAGATGATTTTATTCGACGGGTTAACGGAGTATTACGCGGGAGATTCCACAGCATATAGGGCAGACTCGCGCTTTATAATCGACCCAGTGATTGTAAGATACGGTATACAACAACTCGTCCGCGTAAGCTTTGTTTCATCTATCGAAGTGCCCGAGACAGGAAGTACGGCAGATTATCGCTTTGTGGTTGCGGAATCTGAAACACCTGTTTTGAGCGTGGGTGATACGATAGTCGGAGAAGTGCAAACAACAGGCACAGCCGATCAAATCTACTTGCTTCAAGGAACCGCCGGCCAAACCATCACACTAACATTAACCAGCACCAGTGAGGATATGTCCGCGAGTATGGACTTCTCAACGCCGCAAATTATGGGGGGTGCGCCCTTATTCAGCGTGTATAGCACGGGTGGCGGCACAAGTAGTTATACATTGACCTTGCCGATTGATGCACGGTACCTTATCCGCGTGTACAACGGACGCTCAGACACTATGGGGCCACTTGCAGGTAGTTTTTCGCTGAGTATTGAGTAGAGCTTAAGCGGGAATTTGTCAAACAATAAGCATCCTGTAGCGGGAAAGATTGTGCCGCTACGAGACGCCCATTCGTATAAAAACTATCTTGCCCCTTCTTTCATCATCCCAGAAGGGGCAAAATACTTCATGATCCTGGTGGCCGAATAGACATGAAGATGAAGGATGAACAAACAGCATGACCACGTATCACATCATTACAGATAGCGCGGCTAACCTGTTGGGCAAGTTACCATTGCATGATGAGCCGCTTGCGATTGTGCCCTATCGCCTGCTGATAGATGGCTATACCTACCGGGAAGGCATTGACATCACAACGGCAAACGGCGCGGACATCATCAGCCATGCGGCCACCCCACCTAAGCTACTCGCGCCAAGCATCGAGGATTACGTCCGTGCTTTTCGCTATGGGTTGGAACGCGCCGACGTGGTTATCTCCATCCACACATCCCGCGAAATAACGAATAGCTGGCATAATGCGCTGGCCGCCGCACAAAGCATCGGGCATAAGGGATTGGTTGTGCTGGACTCACAAACTATCTGCGCCGGGCAAGGCATGTTGGTGAAGGCGGCGTTGCAGGCCATCCGCGACTATGATGATGTAGAAGAAGTTGTGCGAACAATACGCGGGACAATTGAACAGGTTTATACGATTTATTACGTAGAATCCATGCAGTATTTACAACATAACAACATCATGACGGCATCCCATACGATACTGGGCACAATGTTGGCCTTAAAGCCCTTCCTGACCATAGAAGACGGGCGGATTGTGCCTGTAGAAAAAGTAAAAACGCGCTTACAGGCCATTGAACGACTCGTAGAATTTATCATTGAGTTTACCGAAGTGGAAGAAGCCCTCATCCTGCAACCGGCGTCCAACATCACGGAGCCTACCGCGCAACTGCACGAACGCCTGATGCAGGAATTCCCGCAGGGGGATTTCCCTTTTGTTGGGTATAATCCATCGTTAATGGCGCTCATCGGTACAGACGCTATCGGCATCTGCATCCGCGAAAGAGCATGGCAGGACGACCCATTTGAATAGTCCCAACCACCAACGGTAAGGATAGCCTGATGAAAATTAAATTTGTTACAGATAGTGTGGCCGACATCCCGCCACAAGTCGCCGCGCAACTGGATATCGGTATTGTGCCCTGTTACGTGAACTATGGCGGAGAAAGCTATAAAGACGACGGCATAGAACTTGTGCGGGAAGACTATTATAATCAATTAGAAAATTTGCCCGACCACCCCAGCACATCAGCGATGTCGCCGGATTTAGCGCGTCAAGCGATTGATAAAGCCTTTGCAGATGCCGACCACCTCATCCTGATTACCACACCCGCCAAACTAAGCGGAATTTATAACGCTTTTAAGCAAGGGTCGGCGCACTTACCGCAAGAACGTGTGACTTTAATTGATAGCGGGCAATTGAGCATTGGGATGGGGTGGCAGGTCATCGGAGGTGCGGAAGTCGCACAGATAACAGGTGACTTGACTAAAACGTTAGCCGCCATCAAGACCATGCGTGCCGCACAAAAGATACACGCCACAATTGGGTCTTTAGAGTTTTTGCGCCGCAGTGGGCGTATTAGCTGGGCACGGGCTAACATCGGCACATTATTAAACATTAAGCCCGTGATTGAGCTACGCGATGGTGAAGTCAGCCCTATTGCACGGGTACGCACATTTAAGCGGTCTTTAGATAAACTGGCGGAAATCGCGCAGGCGAACGCGCCTTATGAGCGTATGGCTATCCTGCATATCAATAACCCGGAAGGCGCACAGACCCTACGGGAGATGATAACAGGTATTCTGCCAGAAGATGTGATGACCGGGCTACTGGGCCCGGCGTTGGGTACGCATATCGGGCCGGGTTCGGTCGGCTTGGCAACAGTCAGTAAAGGTTGGAAAGAAGATGCCATCAGAGATTGAAACCTTATACAAGGTTTTGAAGTTAGAACGCGATAACAACTACAACAACCGCGCCGTCATCGGCGGGATTAAAAAATATAGCGATCACTGGCGCGATAAAGCCCGACAAGAGGCTAAAGTGCCCAAACAACACATCTTGATTGATGAGATGTTCGACCTTATGCAAACCTACGACGCCCTCGAAAATGTGGACGAGCGCCAGCGCGTCGTGAATTATATGATGGATCGCATCATGAACCGCGCCCCCGCACCAGAGCAATATCAGGCGCGGATGGGGCAATATGAAGCATTGACGCCCCCCAAGCCGGAGCGCGAACGCAGGCCACGCGAACGGCCAACGGAACGTGAGCGAAACCCACGCAGTGCAGGGGGTAGCACAAAGCCAAACAGACGGGAAGCTATTTCCGAAAGTAGCGACTACACGCCGGATATGTATACCCCTGTAACACCGAGTCGTTCCGACCTGCCGCCAGAACCACGCCTGGCACGTCCGCCACGTAAGCCCCGACGCAAAATGGACGCGCAGGAGGCCGCCGACATCCTACGTGGATTAAACGCCCCTGTAGAAAAGATGAAGGGCATCGGGCCGCGCATCGGTAAATCGCTGGAAAACATGGGGTTACACACGATTAATGATGTGTTGTTCTACCTGCCACGCCGTTACGACGACTACAGCAAGCTGTTATACATCAGCAAATTACAGCCCGGCATGATTGCAACCATCATCGGCACAATTAGCGATTCCCAAGTGCGTGTAGGCCGTACAGGGCGTAAAGACCTCTACATCGAGCTAGACGACGGAAGCGCGGTGCTATCCATTACGTTCTTCGGCGCACATTACCTCAGTAAACCCCTGCGGCGCGGTAAACAAATCGTCGTGCGTGGTAAAGTCAGCATCTACCGCAACCGGATGCAGATGTCTAACCCGGAGTGGCAGGAATTAGACCGGGAAGACCTGAAGAAACCGGGCATCGTGCCCGTCTACCGCCTGACTGAAGGCTTAACCGGGCGACGCCTGCGCCAATTGATGCAGACTGTCATTGATTATTGGGCGGAGCGCATCCCGGATTATGTGCCAGCATCCGTATTGGAACGCGCTGAACTGGCCGACTTAGGCTGGACAGTGCAGAACCTGCACTTCCCTGCAGGTAGCGACCATCTGCATCATGCCCAACGGCGCTATATCTTCGACCAATTACTGCTGTTGCAACTGTCTATTTTAGCCAACCGGCGCGATTGGCAGTCCGTACCGGGTGAGCAAATACAAGTCGGGGATGACTGGCTGGAAGCGTTTATCAATCAGGCATTTCCGTATGAATTGACAGGCGCACAACGGCGTGCAATCAACGACATCCGCGCAGACATCGCACAAAGCATCCCGATGAACCGCCTGCTACAAGGCGATGTCGGGAGCGGCAAGACGGCAGTCGCGGTAATTGCAATGGGTATGACAGTCATCAACGGCAAACAGGCCGTGCTGATGGCCCCGACGGGCATCCTGGCGGAACAGCACTATCGCGGAATCAGCAAAACGTTGGAGAGCTTCCCGGCGGAACGTCCGCCCGTTGTTGCCTTATTAACCAGTAGTCTGAACAATACAGAACGCGAGTCAATCTATCGCGGGTTGGCCGATGGCAGTATTGATATTGTTATCGGTACTCATGCGATTATCCAAAGTGGGGTGGAATTCAAGGATTTAGGCTTAGCCATCATCGACGAACAGCACCGCTTCGGCGTGGAACAACGCGGCGCGTTACGCGGCAAAGGCACGAACCCGCATCTGCTCATCATGACGGCGACCCCCATTCCGCGCACTATGGCACTGACCATCTACGCAGACCTTGACCTTTCCGTGATGGATGAGATGCCACCGGGACGGACTCCGGTGGATACACGGGTCGTATTGCCTAGCGAACGGGAACGCATCTATGGCTTCATCAATCAACAGATAGAAGCGGGACGACAAGCATTTATCGTGCATCCTTTGGTAGAAGCATCGGATAAAATCGACGCGGCTTCTGCCGTTGAAGCCTACGAGACACTCTCTCAGGTGTTCTTCCGCTATCGCGTTTGTTTGCTACATGGCAAGATGAAACCCGGCGAAAAAGATGAGATTATGGCGGCGTTTGCGGCGCATGAATACGACATTATGGTGACAACTTCCGTAGCAGAAGTCGGCGTAGACATCCCCAATGCCAGCGTGATTGTCATTGAAGGCGCGAACCGCTTCGGTTTGGCGCAGTTGCATCAGTTCAGGGGGCGTGTAGGACGCGGCCAGCACGAATCCTACTGTATGTTAATCCCAGATGATGCCACCGCCGACACCGCTAAACAACTGGAAGCGATTAACACATGGGATGATGTAAAGCATTCCGGCTTCCCGGAAAGTGTGCGGCGTCTGCGGGCGATGGAAATGACCACCGACGGCTTTAAGCTGGCAGAAGTTGATTGGGAATTACGCGGCGCGGGTGATTTGGTCGGCACGCGGCAGAGTGGGCGCAATCAACTACAAATCGCGGAGATGATGTCGCCGGAGTTAGTGCAATTGGCGCAGCAGGAAGCCCGTACTATTTACGAGGAAGACCGCTACTTAGACCATGCAGAGCATCATCTGTTACGCGAACGAGTGACGATGCTCTACAATGCGGATAGTGATTTTAGTTAGGTTTAATGGCGGCGCGGATTGCGAGTGCAATCTCCGCAAAGTCCGGCTCGTACACCATATCCAAACGGCGGGGACGCGGTAAATCAACGGGAATATCCGCAACGATGCGTCCCGGCCTATGGCTCATCACCAAGACCCGGTCAGCCATCAACACCGCCTCATGAATATCATGCGTGACCATCATCACCGTTTTAGGGTTAGCGCGGAGCATCTCCAGAAAGTCCAGGCCAATCTGCTCGCGTGTCATGGCATCCAACGCGCCAAACGGTTCATCTAGCAGAAGCACATCCGGCTGAGCGACCAACACCCGCCCCAGCGCGACACGTTGGGCCATGCCGCCGGAAAGCGCACCGGGCAAGGCTTCCGCGAAGCCCTGTAACCCAAGCATGGGCAATAACGCATTGACTCGCGTCTGGCGCTCATGCGGACGCACGCCGGATAGCTCCAATGGAAGCGCGATGTTATCCTGTACCGTGCGCCAGGGCATAAGGTTAGCGGCCTGGAACATCAAGCCGACGCGGGGCGAAGGCTTGCGGATATGTGCGCCATCAATGGACAATGTGCCTTGTGTAAGTGTTTGCAGGCCGGCAAAAGCACGCACGAGCGTACTCTTGCCACAGCCGCTAGGCCCAACAAGCGCGACGAACTGCCCGCGTTCCACCTGGACGGAAACCGGGCCAAGCGCGGGTAAATCCCCAAAGCGCACGCTCACATCCTGCGCGGTCAGTTGGGCGGTCATAGGCTAACTTTCTTCTTCAGACTCAATTTCAACATCCGGTAAAAAGTCATTGGAGAACGCGCCCGTTAAATCATCTAGGGGTGCAATAAGGTTGCCCATGTCCGCCATTAAATCACGAGTAAATTCCCATGATGCCGGGTCACTATAGCCCAGCCATTCCGCATCCCATAGGGGAATTGTCGCTAACAGAACTTCAAACTGTGTGAGCAACTCTGCATCGAATTCCGCCCGCAGGCGCTCGGCGAGGTCGGCGCGGCTGTCAGCGATTTCCTCACGCGAAGGAAACCCCGCTAAAAAGTCCGCTTGTTGTAGCGCGGCTTCTTCCAGCACGGCGCGGAAGTCATCCGTCATAGGCAAGTTTTCCACATAAGCCATGCTATCCAGATAAGCCTGTGCGGGGTTATCAATCACTGCTTTGACTGCCACATAAAAAGAACTGACCATCGTGTATACCAGGCCACTGTCGTTGGTGATGAGTGTCTCGCTAGTAACCAGTCCATTGGAGACAATATCGCCATAATCAGACACAGGCAGGACAGTGACGCTGGTGATGTCGCCACATTCCCCCCTATCCGCCCGCAGTTGAACCTGTAACGGCTCATTGTTGACGTAAACAACCGCCGCATCCACCCCGTCCACACAAATGACATCAGGCGCGGCAAAACCGATTGCTTCCAATTGAACATCATCTTCGGTCATGCCATTGACGCTGAGGATGGCGGTTAGCCCGGCATAGTTCGCGCCGAAGCGTCCGGGCAGGCCAACACGCAACCCGCGTAAATCTTCTACGGTCTGGGCATTGGTGGTATCCGGGATGATGATTCCCACCGGGAACTGCTGAAACCATTCAAACACATAGACGACAGGACGCCCTGCCGCCCGTGCCATAACGACCTGCTCACCACTAATGATTCCAAACGGAATATTGCCATTGGCGATGAGGTCTAGCCCGACGTTTTCATCACCATATTCAATGTTCAGCACATAGTCAAAGCTTTCTTGCAGTTGCATATCCAGCACATAGATCGGGGCAAACTGGATGTTAGGGATAAACGTCAGGAAGAAGGGAAGCTCGGTCAAATCATCATCCTGCGCCATTGTGGGCATCGCCAGCAACAGCATCGATAACATTAAAAGAAACAGTTTACGCATGTTTGAACTCCTTGATATAAAGATAAAAGAACCGTATGACACGATATATACCGTGCCCCTACAGATGCAGGCTATTGGGTTTTGCGTTGCCATGCCAATGCACGACGTTCCAGCAGGGTCATACATAGATACAAGGTTCCGGCAATGATGGCTAATGTGATAGCAGAGACAAATACAAGCGGCGTATCGTAGCGTTGCCGGGCAGTGTTCAACAGAAAACCCAAGCCCGCGTTAGCCGCGATGAATTCACCCACAACCGCACCAATGACGGAGAGTGTCGCGCCTGTTTTGAGGCCAGCCATCAACACCGGGAAGGCCGCCGGAATTTCCAACTTGCGGAAGGTCTGCCACCCGGTCGCGTTGGAGACACGCATCAGGTCGCGTAAGTCCTTCGGCACACCGCGCACGCCTGTAATGGTGTTCAGCAAAATGGGGAAGAAGACGATCAAAACACAGGTGATGATTTTGCTCTCAATGCCACTGCCAAACCAAATGACCAGTAACGGGGCATAAGCGATAATGGGTGTCGCCTGGAACAACACAATAATCGGGGAGAAGAGCGATTCCAATAACGGAATTTTCGCAATCCAATAACCAAGCAAAACGCCGATGAACGCCCCTACGCCTAAGCCGATGAGGACTTCTTCCAGCGTGACGCGGGTATGCCGCCACAAGGAGCTATCCAACAAGAAGCGGTCACCATCCGTCAAAGCACGGTGGAATCGCTCCGCGACAGCTTGCGGATGGGGCAACAAAAACGCCCGCACTAGCTCATTTTCCGTGACAAAATACCACAAGGCCAGCACCACCACTGGCGTGATGAGGAAAGCGCCACGCCGCAAAATTCGCAACAAAGACAGGAAGAGGATGCTCACACTCAGACGGCGGGTGGGCGTTTGAGCCACCCGCTTTGAGTCTCTTTGATTTGCCTCTTTTTGCTGAGGGACAACTTTTTGCATATAAAAACCCCGTTCTGCGTCAGGACGGGGCAAGATGGTTGAATGGGAATAGGTACGGCAAACACAAAGCATAACGCCTGAGCGCCTGTTGTGCGGTATGCCAAGCAACGTTAAACCCTTGCGGATTCAACGTATGCGTTAAATACCTTCTCCCATCCAGACTATCACTGTCGGCTCTGGTATCGCACCAGAATCCACCGGCACACCATTAAGGTATGACTCGGCCAATACTACAAATTTGGCCGAAACGGGTCGCGGGCTAGTGCCTGATTGCCTGAGCAACCATGCCATCACCGCCGGTAGGGAATTACACCCTGCCCCGAAGGTTATGTAACTGTTATCACAATCAAGATTACATCATATTCAACCGTAAATCAACTTATGGGTTGATAAATGGAATCTGGCTACAATCGCCGGAAAGCTGTCCGTTTGTGCCGGGTGTGTTCAGCCACCAGCCACTATTATAGTTTGTCTTCCACCAGTTAGGGTTCTGTTGCCAGCGCCCCACCGGGATAAGCTCGCCGCCTTGTACTTGGTCAAGCAGATTGTCGATGATGGCATCGGGTATGACATAGATGAATTCCGGGCCAGTGAGCGTAATCAAGCATGGGCCGGAAGGCGTAGGCGGTGCAGGGACTGAAGTCGGTGACGCTGGAATTACTGTTGGTGCAAGTGGAACAAAAACAGCAGGCGGATTGACCAAGCCAAG
>DAIMZF010000124.1:0-10047 GCA_036734085.1 Aggregatilineales bacterium | reverse complement strand
ACATGATATTTTACGGATGCTCGACTAATTGAAAGGTGATAGGCGATTTCAGGGTTGTTCTGACCATCGACAATAAGTTTTAGGATTATCTTCTCTCGCTCCGTCAGATGATAGGTTTCTTTTTTAGGATGCATTGTCGCCTGAATCAGAGCTTGTGTCGCCTCCGGTGCCATGACCGGCTGTTGTCTATATGTTGATCGAATCGCTTGAGCAAGCTGGTCATCAGAAACGTTCTTCATAAGATAGCTAGTTGCACCTGCACGCATGGTTTCTGTGACGGTTTCTGTATCACTTAGACTTGTTAAGGCAACAACGTAAATATTTGGGAAGCGTTGACGTATGATACGTATTGCCTCAATACCATCTATTCCGGGCATGGCAATATCCATCAACACAACGTCAGGTTGAAGTGCTTCGCACTGTTCAATAGCTTCTTCTCCACTGGCGGCCTCTCCTACTATCATAAGATCATCGAAGCTACGTAGAAACATACTTAACCCACGCCGTACCATTTGATGATCATCAACGATAAGCACACGAATCATCTTATCTTCGGTCATTGTGTCTCCTCATTTGCCCAACGCACCGTAACTATCGTGCCTTTATTCGGTATACTGGCGACTTCATTTGTGATATTCGCTTCTATCGCACGTTCTTTCATGATCTTGATTCCGAACCGATGGGGGTTAACATTCGCTAAATCAAAACCTCGTCCGTTGTCTTGAATTATCATCTCCGTCCACGTCGATTCGCTTTTTAGATAAACTTGTAAACGGGTTGCGCGGGCATGTTTGATGACATTATTGATAGCTTCCTGAGCAATGCGAAAAAACGCGACATGAACATCATCAGGTAAAATACAATCACCTTGTACAGTAACCTCTATTTTCAAACGAGTATGTCCTTTGACAGTCTCTAAAAGTTGCCTAATCAGGTCACCAAGAGACGTTTCTAATAATGTATTGGGACGCAACTCAAAAAGTAGTGTTCTCATCTCCGCAAGTGCGCCCAACATCAAATCGCGTAGTTCGATTAGTTCATCACCGATACTTGCAGGATCACGTTGCCATTGTTTAATGATTGCGTTTGATATGATAGATGATGCAAAAAGAGTCTGAGATACAGAATCATGCAAATCACGGGCTAACCGTTGGCGTTCTTCTATGATTGTTAACTCGTGCAAATCGTGATATAAACGGGCATTTTTTATCGCAACAGCAACTTGATCGACAAACGCTTCCAACTTCTTAGCATGTTTTTGATTAAAATGATTGGCGTGGACACTATCAAGGTTGAGGAAGCCAATCACTTCATCATCGACACATATCGGCGCACCCAAATAAGCGCGTGGATCATTTACATCCAGTACACTTTTCCAATCATCAAATGAGGTAACATCGCCGATGAGATACGGCAAATGCGTTTTGTGCATTGTGATTAAGTGAGGCAATTCCATAATAGAAAACATTTCGGCAGAAAATTCATCTACCTTTTTCTTTGTCCAACCAGTATGTTGAACAAGTTGCACCATGCCGTTCTCGATAAGCATGATATTAGCTGAGTCGTGGGGAATAATGCGCTGAATATGCTCTAGGATAAGACTCAGAATTTCGTCTAGATTAAGTGTGCTATTCAAAATACGGGCAATCTGATGAAGCGTGTCAGCAAAGACACGTTGTTCATGTTCAGCTTTTTCCAGAGCAATGTGGCGCAGTATATTTTCAACAGCTTTAGATAAGGTGTTGAGATAATTTCCTTGCACGTCTTTGACGAAATAATCTTTTGCTCCTGCCTTCATCGCGTTCACAGCGATTGCTTCATCGCCAGCGCCGGTGACAACAATGATCGGCGGCAAGGGATTATCGCTTATCAAGTCTAGCGCTGTGCCATCCCCCAGCAGATAATCACAAATGATAATGTCAAACAAGTTGATGTTAAGCTGATGGCGTGCTTTATTTAGGCTGTTGACGATGGTGTATTGATAAGGCAGACGCTTTTTCTTGACTAAGCGCACAAATGCTTGTTGGTCAATGTCGTCATCTTCAATCAAGAGCAATCTAACTGTGTTTTCCATTGATTACTCCAATTTTGGTAAGAACACGCGGAAGACGCTCCCATGTCCGACCATACTATTGACCTCTATCGTCCCATGATGCAGTTCAACCAACCGAGCCACGAAAGCCAATCCCAGACCGCTATTTTCCTTATCAAGTGTTCGGGCTTGATCGCCACGATAGAATCGTTGGAAGATTTTATCAAGATGTTCTTCGGGAATACCGTACCCGGTATCGCTCACCGTCAGGATGATATTGTTTTCAACCATCATTGTCGAAATCCTGACTTCATCCCCAGCAGACGAAAAATCGAAGGCATTTTTTACCAGTTGTTCAATAACACGTAGGAATTGATCTGGTTCGGCACGAAATAATAATGGCTCTGCGTGCGGGCTAAACTGAAGCAATTTGCCTTCCTCCTCTGCTCGCTGTTGATAATCAGCAACAATGTTTGAGGCTAGTTCATTAATGTCACATGGTTTTAGTTCCAGATGCTCCACATTATCAAGTCTAATCAGATCCAGCATGTTTATAATGAGTTTTTTTATTTTTTCGTTATTCTGTTGTGACAATTTGCGGCGATGATTAACATTTTTTAGGCTTTCTTGAATCGCCTCAGGCGCATCAACCAACAACTCAGTTAATTGGGCGATGTATTTATCCAGCAGATGAAGAGATACATCAAGCGTTGTTAACAACGTCCGTAAATCATGTGAAGCATCATGAATAAACTGTTGTAGAACTTGGCGGCGAGTGTATTCCTTTTGCGCTTTTATCGCCTGTTTTTCTGCTATTTTTCGTTTCACTGTATTTGTTAAAACGATAGGTAATATCTTTAGATAGTCGTTTTGGACATCTTTCACAATGTAGTCATATGCACCAGATTTCATCGCCTGCACAGCAATATCTTCGCTACCGTGTCCGGTAATCACAACGACCGGAATATCTGTGACGGCTTCCAGAAGATCAAGCGCTGTTTTCGAGCCAAGCAAATAGTCCGACAGGATCACATCAAATTCGTTATCTTTCGTCAAAGAGATAGCCTCCGATATAGTCTTGGCGGCGACCATCTGAAACGGTAGTTGTGCCTGCTGGATTAATCGCTCAACTGCTATCTGATCGACAATGTCATCTTCTACATATAATAACTTCATGCTGTTTCGTTTACTCCATGAATCTAAGTCCTGGTTTCAAAATTATGATAAATGAGCATATCCTCCAGTACCTTAACAAAATCATCATAATCCGATGGCTTGACGACATATCCAGCGGCAGATAATGCTAGGCATTTTTGTCGCTCTTCTTCTTGATCTGATGTTGTCAACACAACAGCAGGAATACGCCTCCACTCAGCATGAGTATTCAATATTTCTAATAGTTCGATACCATTCATGCGTGGCATGTTCAAATCCATTATAATTAACGCTGGCAAATAACCATTACATTTAGCCAACGTCACTAATGCTTCTTCCCCAGTTGAGGCGACAAGAGTAGAAGCTTTTGCTTTTAAGTCTGCCATAGCACGCTTAAATATCATCACATCTACAAGGTCATCTTCAACTAAAAGAATGCTGTTAGATGTACTCATCAAGATCGCTTTCCATCGGCAATGTGAAGATAAACGTGCTACCCTCACCCAGTGTCGACTCTACCCATATCCTACCACCATACGACTTGATAATTCGCTTGACAATTGTTAAGCCAATTCCGGTACTTTCAACTTCGTCACGAGGGTTAAGCGTCTGGAAGATTTGGAAGATTCTTTCAGCATAACGCGGATCAATGCCTGGCCCGTTATCCTTAACATAGAACAACCACTCCTCATCCTGATGCTGACAACCAATATGTACTTCGCAAAAGGACTTGTTATTATATTTGAAGGCGTTCCCGATAAGATTCTGGAATACCTGACGCATACGAATTGGGTCAGCATAAATAATTGGTAAAGAAGCCTGTATGTCAATCTTGCAGTTTTTAGAGAGGGGCACATCTGCCATGATTGCTTCTAGCAGTTCATTAAGGTCAACAGCTGTCTTCGGGCTTTGCTGGCCGAGCCGCGAATATGCCAACACACCATTAATCATCGCTTCCATACGTTGCGCTCGTCCTTGCAACAAATCAAGCATCTGCTGTCCGCTATCGTCAAAGTGCGAAGCGTAGTCTTGTTTTAACCATGTGACGACCGAGTTAATACCGCGTAGAGGCGCTTTTAGGTCATGCGAAATGATATAGGCAAAACTCTTTAATTCCTCATTCGCGGCTTGCAAGTCTGCCGTCAGCTGTTGCTGATGTGCTTCAGCGTGTTTGCGACGCTCAATTTCATTGAGGGCGGCCTCATATTGGTTAGTCCTGTCCAGAATAAGCGCAATCATGTTAGCGTACATCATGCCTATGTTGATCGTATCTTCGTCAAACGGGTAATTATCGCGGTTGCGTCCTATCGCTAGCACGCCGATGCAACGCTCACCGATCAATACCGGCAAGTTCATGACCGCCGAGGGTTTCAGAGAGTCATAAACACGATTGCGCTTGTCCCAAAGGCTGTAATCTTCCACAACTGCCGGACGACGTGTATCGTGTGCCTGCCATGCCAGATGCCCCCCTTCACCACGACGCAACTCAGTTCTGAGTGGTAGGCGATACCCTAATAATGGTGACTGTGCCACCGATACCAGCACATCACTTTCTACGATCAGCATTATCTCTGAGCCTTGTGCGTCCACAATCTCTAATACGTTGTCCGTCAATGCCTGTAACAGGTCATCGGCATCACGTCGGTTTAGCAGATCAAGCTGAATGTTGTGCAGTAATGTCAAATGCTGGTTGCGGCGCGTAAGCGCCTGTTCCATTTGCACCCGTTCGGTAATATCGCGGGCGGCGGCATAGATGAGATTGCCATAGGGATAAGAGCGCCACTCGATGAGGTGATATTGACCGTTCTTATTTCGATAGCGGTTAACAAAACTCAAAACGGCTGTCTGTTGATCAAGGGTTTGCATTGCCTCTAGTGTAGATTCAATATCGTCAGGATGCACAAAATCTAAAAACTGTCGGCCTTCTAGTTCTTCTGTTGAATACCCTAACAAAGCTTGCCATTCCGCATTGACCTTAAGAAAATAGCCATCCGTTGTGGCGATACACAGCAAATCAAGCGCCGATGTGAAGAAACGATCCAGCTCATCATGCTTTTCTTTAAGCTGTTGCTCGGCTATTTTCCTTTTCGTGATGTCTGCAAATGTGACAACAAAGCCGTCTTCTAGCTTGACTGCCACAGTGCGGAACCATGTATCAAGTCCTTCGTGTGTATAATGATGTTCATGATCGAATAAGGTGTCATTTTCGACAACCCTCACATAATGATCGAACAAGCCATCTTCACGATTGCCCGGCATTTCCTCTAAAAGGCGTTTTCCGATCAAATCTGATGCAGAACGCCCGACCATCTCTTCTGATATTTTGTTGACCATTGTCCATTCAAAATCAATGATTTTGCCATCATCAGCGCGAACGGAATTAAACGCCATAATGCCATTTATCAAGCTATCTAGTACGCCTTGCAAATGTGCTTCATACGTTACACGGTCTGTAACATCTAGTTGTGTTGTGACGAAATGAGTTAGTGTGCCGTTATTATCAAAAACGGGTGCGAACCGGATTTCATTCCAGAACCGCGTCCCATCTTTACGATAAGCCCTGACTACAACCTTACAGGAGCGTTGTTCACGGACGGCACTTCTCATTTCATCAAAAGCGGGCTGTTGTCTATTATATGGATATAAAATTCGGATGTTCTGACCGATCAATTCGGCTTGTTCGTAGCCAGTAATCGCGCTAAACGCCGGGTTAGCATAAACAATGGACATTGTTTGATAGTCTTGCGCATCAACAATCGCAATCCCTGCAGAACTAAACTGGATAGCACGATCTAGTAAATACAATTTTTCTTCCAGTTGCTTACGTTCGGTGATGTCAAATGCGACTGTACTCACGCCAATTATTTCACCCTCTGCGCTACATAGAGGCTGGGCTTTGACCGTATAAGTAATTGCACCACTAGAAAGCGGAAATATTATATCTGCTTGTGCATCAAGCCCGGTGTTGATGACCTGTTGCTTTAACTGCATTAGCGCCTGTGTTCCCGCATTTTGGATGACTTCGTCGTCGCGTTTCCCTATAACAGTGTTAGGGTCAAAATCTGGATGCGGGTTGTAAATCCATATATAGCGCAAATCGCAATCGGCAGAGGCGACAATAACCGAAGCATTTTTCAGTACGAGTTGAAGGCGTTCTTCAGTTTTATGTAATGTATCTTCCATCTGCTTGCGATAGGTGATGTTACGGCTAGAAGCGATAATTTGTATAACATTATTTTTGTCGTCAAATATTGGCCTAGAGTGTACTTGCACCCACATATAAGAGCCGTCTTTGCGGCGACGGCGATATTCCAACTGGGTTACAGATAACCCCTCTAGTACCTGTTGGTGTCCTTCATCACGAGTTCGCTGTAAATCATCGGGATGAACTAACGACGTTAAATCCTCAACTGGCATCGCCAGTAATTCTGCTTCGCTGTAGCCTGTCGCTTTAAGATAGGAAGGACTGGCATAAATGAATCTCCCGTCTGGCAGATGCAACGTAACCATATCGCTGATATTTTCTGCCAATAGACGGTAGTGTTTTTCATTTTGATGAAGGGTATGAAGTTGTTGTTCATTCTGCCCCCCTGCGATGAAATTATAAAATTGACTAGCCCATTTATGGAGCGTTCGTTGAATTTTCATTTGGCCTATAACGTTATTTTGTCTATAAAACTATTTTAGAGCAGTTATTGTATTTTTCATATTTACCTGTTGGATAAGTTAAATCTATCAACTGGCTATCCAGATGGCTATCCGGTTTCTTCTCAAAAACTATCCACCAAGCTAGTATATTCCGATGAGAACAAGTGTTATCCTAAGTCTATAAGGTAAATAAGCTAACGGACACATACTCACTATGCGGCCATCCTCAACAAATATGAATAACTTTGCATCCCGTCTACTCAGTTGGCTGATCGATCCATCATCGCAAATCACATCAGACAATAACCGGCTAATTGCTCGGGTACTCTCTAGTTTAACACTCTTTCTGACAGTGATGCTCTTCTTTGCCGCTATAAACCAGATTCCGGCAGGCAACATTGCGTTCATTCTATCATTCGTTGCTTATATCTTCAGCCGCACCCGCTATTATCAAATTGGTGGGCTATTAACCGTAACTGCACTCGTTATCCCACCTGTCATATCTGTGCTATCGTTCGATGCTGAGGTAATCGCGCAACAATGGCGCGTTGCTAGTTCACTTTCGTGGCTGGTGATCGTACTCGTCTTCATTAGCCTGTGGGCTAAAGGTTGGGTTACAGGTGTAGCGACAGCCATTGCGGTTGGGTTGGTTTTGAGTCTGTTGTTAATTCGGCCAGAAGCTAACACACCCGATATTGGCTTGTTAGCCTCTCTATTCGGTATCTCAGGCGGTTTATTGGCATTGGCGGCAGGTCTACGAAACTATTATTTGCGTCAAGTTGATGAGCAAAAGGCTACTTTACAGACTCAACAACTACAGTTACAGAAGAGATCGCAACGTTATCGTGATTTAGTCGAGAATATTAGTGACATTATTTACCGCATTAACATCGAAGGCTACTTTACCTACGTCAGCCCATCGGCGGTGTTGATAACCGGTTACACCGAAGAACAACTTACTGGGATGCATTTTACTGAATTGGTCGAACCTGCATCCCGTCAGCGATTGATCGACTTCTATAAGGAGCAGATCAAGACCCGCCAATTAGAGACCGTAATCAACTTCCCTGTCATTACCGCCAATGGGTCGATACGCCACGTAGAGCAAAAAACGTCATTGAGATTCGACGAAGCCGGAAACCCAAACGGCTTTCAAAGTGTCGTGCGTGATAATACCGAGCGCAAACTTGCGGAAGATAAACTTCAAGCACTCTATAGCGTTATGGCACAGCCCAACCTCACCATAGACGAGCAATTGACGCAAGCGCTAAAGATTGGAACCGAGATTTTAGGGCTGAAGCTTGGCATCATCAGCCAGATTCAAGGCGATACCTATACGGTGCTGTATGGTCATTCACCGGATGATTCCTTGCAAGCAGGACAAACGTTTGACTTTAAGCAAACATACTGCGATATGGCGTATCAAGTCGATAGCCTACTTGTGATTGAACACATGGCAGAATCCGACTATCGCGGCCATCCATGCTACACCACATTCGGCTTAGAAACTTATATCGGCATACCGCTAAAAGTTAGCGGGGAACGCTTCGGCACGCTCAATTTTTCAAGCCCATCAGCTCGTATACAAGCGTTTTCTGGTGTAGATCAAGACTTCTTTGTGTTGATGGGACAATGGGTTAGCACGATGCTGGAGCGTAAGTTAGCCGAGTCTCGCTTGCGTACATCAGAAGCCAGTTTGCGCTCCATATTGGATAATTCTCCGGCCATTATTACCCGCGCAAATCGTGAATGTTTCATCGAGTTTACACGGGTGCCCGGCGTTGAACCAGCATTGTTAGAAACCGTTATCGGGCAAAACTTCCTTGACTTTATGCCAGAAGAATTCCATGATCTAGCGCGGCAGTCTATCAAGCGTGTTTTTAACGAGAAGGTAACAGTCCAATATGAGACCAGCTCAATTGACCCTAGAGATGGTTCAATACATTGGTATGTGACGAGCGTTGCCCCCATCATCGAAGATGATGAGGTGGTCTCTGCTTTGCTAGTCAATAATGACATCACCGAGCGGAAACAGTTAGAAGAGAAAATTCACACCAGCGAAAAAATATATCGCTCTACAGCAAGTAATGTTCCGGGCATTATGTTTCAATGTTTACCGGAATATGATGTCTGGACGATGCTTTTCATCAGCGACTATGTGGAAGAACTTACGGGTTATCCTGCCAGTGATTTTACAACACGTCAACGAGAGTTTGGCAGTCTTATTCATCCAGAGGACGGCACGCAGGTTAATCAAGCTATTGAAAATGCCATAGCACGTGCAGAGCCTTGGGCAGTTGAATATCGCATCACACACAAAGATGGCCGTACAGTCTGGTTACTTGAACATGGTCAAGTATTAGATAAAGATGCGGACGAACAAATACTTGTTGGTATGATGAGCGACATCACCGAACGTATTCGATCCGAGACAGCGCTCAAACAGCGCGACGATGTTCTGCAAGCCGTCGCCGCTAGCTCCGCTGAGTTGTTGCAACAGGGCGATTGGAAACAATCCGTGCCGCAAGTGCTGGAAGTGCTAGGCAAAGGGACAGGCGTCAGCCGCACCTTCATCTTCAAGACGCACCCCGAATCGCCAGAAGGTGAGGTAATCGTCAGTATGCCTTTCGAGTGGGTGACGGAAGGCGTGCAACCGGACATCGACAACCCGATCATGCAAAATCTGCCACTGTCGGACATCGCGCCGCGCTGGGCGGAATTGGCGATGCAGAAGCAGGTTATCAGTGGTTTCAAAAAGGATTTTATCGAAGAAGAGCAGATGTTGCTCAACGAAGATGTGGTCTTTATCCTCATCATCCCCATCTTCGTTGATGGGATGTTGTGGGGGGCTATCGGTTTCGACGACTGTGACGGTACACACGAATGGATCAACGTTGAGATCGAATTGTTGCAGAGCGTGGCGGATAACATCGGCGCGGCGATAGAACGCCAACGCCGTGAGCGTCTGCTTCACCAGCGCGAAGCAATTTTAAGCGCAGTCGCCTATAGCTCCGAGCAGTTGTTGCAATATACCAACTGGGAAGACGCCATCGACACGATATTAGCCCGTCTGGGTGAAGAAACCGACGCCAGCCGCGTTTATATCTTCCAGCGTCACATGGACAGCCCAGACGATGTGGCGATTGTCAGCCAGCGTTACGAGTGGGTAGCGGATGGCATTAAACCAGAGATTGACAACCCGGAATTGCAAG
>DAIMZF010000123.1:0-10129 GCA_036734085.1 Aggregatilineales bacterium | reverse complement strand
TGAGGTTGTTGTCGATGACGCCAAGCATTATATCGCCAATACCGCTACCTATTTACAGACAATCAAATATCCACGAACCGCTAATGCGTTGTTAGTCAGTTCCAGGATAACCCATACCCACTAATTCTGTAATCTCAAACTGCCATTCAGATAAGAGGACGATTTGCCGTCTTATAATCACCATTAAAAGTTTCTTGCACTAGACGAAAAATTAACGAAATTGACGTTAAGATCATGTTACGGTCATGTAAAGTACCTTATAATGATACATACACGCCACGCAGACAACAAAGGAGCTACCATTGGCAAAAATTCTGGTCATTGATGACGATCATTCCATCCGATACATGATTACGCGGCTGATGAACAAGCATAATCATGAGGTGGAAGAAGCCTTCAGTGTTGGCGATGCTATCGACAAACTTAACGCGAATACGCCAGATATTGTAACCTGTGACTTGATGATTGCTGAGGAAAGCGGCCTTGATTTTATTGCTTATTGCAAAAACTCAAAGGACTATCAAGATTTACCCATTATTGTTATCTCGGCTGTTGGCGATACAAATATCCGGCAGACGCCCAGTGAGTTAGGCGTGAAAGCCGTGTTAACGAAACCGTTTAGTAGCAAGATGCTTATTGACGTTATCGAAGCAACGCTGGAAGGTTAGCCGTGTGCCCGTCCGTGTGAACACACAACTGACTCCCCTCATAAAAACATGGGAATTATTGGGGTTAGGGAGGGTTCAATTTGTTCCAGCGTCCGCCCCCGCCCCTGATAAACCAACGGTGATTCCTGTTCAACGTGACGGCGTATTTTTTGGTTGGCTTACCGCAGATGAAACCCCGGATGATGCCCATGCCTTATTGCAAGCATGGAGCGACTTGCTTTCGCAGTGTGCCATGACGGAAAAAATCAGTGAGGATTTATCCTCCCAATTGATGCTGGCATGGGGGCATCTTAGCTTTTTGCACCAAATCTGGAAATTGCGCCGGGCATTGGTGGACAACCGATGGCAATTCTTCCGTGATGGGATGAAGCTGGCGATTGAAGCCATCGGCATTGAGAATGCTTTTTTTGCCCAACTGACTGACCATAACGATTGGCAATATCAATGGGTTACCCCCCCTCAACCCAACATCGCTCCGCTTGAATTAATCAATAGCCTTCAAATTGATAACAAGCTATTTATTTGCGAAACCACATTATCCTGTACGATGCGGCTTAAAACATCCAGCCAGATACAGAGCTTCATCGGGCGGGGGATGCCTAACTACTGTATGGGCTTTTTTAACCAGCACGAAGAGCGCCGATTTACTGCCGGAGACATTCAGATTTTTGAGAGCCTCTCAGAAAACATCAGCACGGCCATTAATATCGACAGTTTTTATGCCCAACAACGTAAAAATGAGCATCTCCTGCGCGATGTTCAGCTTGCGCGTCAGGTACAGGTTAGCACATTGCCGGATGCCTTCCCGGATGTTGAAGGCTATGCCTTTGGTGCGCGCTTAGTGTCTGCATCGGCCATTGGTGGGGATTTTTACGATGTTTTTGCACAGGACGCCTACATGGGTGTTTCCGTGTGTGATGTCGCGGGCAAGGGGATTGCGGCGGCTTTGTTAGCGGCCAACGTTCGGGCGGCGCTTCGCTCGTTACAGGCTTATAACCCGACTCCCGGCGAAACACTCGCCAGCACGAATCAGGCGCTCTATACCGATATGGTGCGGACTGACCGTTTCGCCACAATTATCCTGTTACGCATCCCTAAAGACGGCTCACCCATCCACTATGCCAATGCCGGCCACACCACAGCACTGTGTATCCGTGCCCATAGCCTGCGGATTGATTCTTTCCCCAGCACCACTTATCCGCTTGGCGTTCTGCCGGATTTATCCAACCAGACCGCGTTACTCACATTAAGCGCAGGGGATACGCTTCTGCTGTATTCCGATGGCCTGACCGAAGCAGAAAATGAAGCGGGGGATATTCTCGGGGAACATAACGTTGAGGCCGCCCTGATTGCCTTGCATCAATGTTCGCCTCAAATCATGGTGGATTGCCTGACGGATTTTGTGCAAACCTATCAGGCCAATAATGGCTATCATGATGATTTAACACTGGTTGTCGTGCAAAAGCAGATGCCGCGCAGTCCATCCCAGCATATTGGTTATTTAGCCATCGCGCCGGATTTAGCCCATCTGGAGCAGATTGATAAAATTCTGGAATGGTTGCCACGTCATTTGCCCATGTTGGATGCTGGCTGGCTGTACAATGTGCATCTGGCGATGAATGAACACCTGAGCAATATCATGCGGCATGGTCAGCTAGCCCCCAACGACTGGATTCATATTGTCCTGTCCATAGCGGGGAATCAATTAACGTTTATCGTCGTGGATAGCGGCATTGCCTATGACCCACCCTCAACCATCCCGAACTTAAAGGCTCATACAAACCATATTCATGATAATATGCCTGAAGGGGGGTACGGTTTGGGTATCATCCATCATGTCATGGATACTTTCGACCTTACCCGTTTAGCCAATCAATGTAATTTATGGCGTCTTACCTGCCGCCTGCCGCAGAATGAAGATGATTAAGAAGATAAAAAATCATGAGTCGATACACCCTAAAACATATCCCTGTACTGCTTCTTCTCGTCACGCTTTCCATCATGATTGCACATGGAAGTGCCTCCGCACAGACCAGTGACGACCCTGCGGAACCCCCCATCTTTGATATTCCCTTTACCTTGCTCGGCGTAGATACGCTACAACTCAATGGCATGTATGGGCGCTCAACATTGTGGATGCCGTTTCAATCCAATTGGTTCATCGGTGACGACCTTGTTTTAACGGTGGATTATATCGCCTCTCCATTGTTGAATGTCAGACGCTCCTCCCTGACAATCCTCGCCAATGGGGTAGAGGTTGGGAGCATCCGCCCGATTGGGGATGGGCGACTGAATCAGTTTAACGTCACTATTCCTGCAAACCTCCTGATGGGTGCGGGCATTAACTTAGAATTCCAGAGCTTTTTACGCCTGACCGATGAAGCCTGTGAAGAGACAAATAATCCCGGCCAATGGGTGCAAATTCTGGGTAGCTCTTTCGCTAGCCTAAGCCCCGACACTACCGCAGACTATCAACGGCTAGAAAATCTGCCACAGGCGATTGTGCTTCAAAACGCATATGCTGACGTGCCGCCGGTGGTCTTTCTGCTTCCCACACAGTTGACTTCCACCGTCCGCGATACTGCCGCACAAGTCGCGCAACGGCTTGGCACGATTGCCAACGACGCCCATCTGCCTTTTCGGGTGATGTTGGGGGACAATCTGGATGAGGCGGTATTGGCCGACGCAAATGTGGTCGTCATCGGGCTAGCCGATGACCTGCCTGTTGATGTTGCACAGGGGCGCTTTGTTACGGCAGAAGGGGATGAAACACCCCCAGAGCATGGCGTCTTGCAGATGATGCCTTCCCCCTGGAATCCGGAGCGTGCCTTGCTCCTCGTCAGCGCGAACGGGGATGAAGGCTTGCTGTTAGCAGGCGCGGCTTTTTCTCATACGGCGACATTCGACGCGATGACAGGCACAACCGTATTCATTAAAAACCTGCGCGAAGCACCCAATCCGCCGCGCAATTGGCAATCTTCCCCCACCACATGGATGCAATTGGGCGGTTTTGACCAGACCATAAGCGGGACAGGCATGTTTAATGCGTTCTATTTCTTCCAGCGCCCGCTAGGGCAATTATTACACGAGGGCGCAACCCTAAACCTGAATATCAGCGCCAGCCCCGCCTTACAAGCACCGGATTCCTACATCACGGTATTAATCGACAATGAATATGTTGGGCATGTCGCCATCGGCGGCGGAATCGCAAATCAATGGGTGTCACTCCCGTTGCCCGTCGAAGCCCTGAATCGTGCCAGCCTCACCACCACACAACCGACGATGGTTGTGCAATTGGTTGTAGCAAACTTCGTTTCGGAAACCATCTGCCAGCAGAGCTACCCCCAAGCGGCATGGACAACCATCAGCGCGGAATCCTACTTTGACCTCAGTTTTGAGGGTCGCCCACTGCCGGATTTGCAAGCCTTCCCGTACCCCTTCGTGGATGAAGCACCGACGATTTTAGTCTTCCCGGATGACCCGACCGACGAAGAATTAGGGGCGGCGCTGTCATTAAGCGCGGTGTTGCCATCCGCCCAACTGACGCTTATTCCGGCCTCCGCCTTCACCACCCAATCTCATCCCGAAGGCCATGTCATCCTGTTGGGGACGATTGATCGTCAACCTCACCTTGAGGCGTTCTTCGTCGGTCTGGATGTTGACCTGTATCAGCAAAGCGCCGACATGCCAGAAACGGGGATTCTGGCGCAAACGCTCACCGACGATGGGCGTGTTGTGCTGATGGTCTATGGCGTAACCTATGCCCATTTTGAAGAAGCACTACAGGCGCTCATCAGCACCAATACGCCGATTAATCAAACAGGGTCAGTCGGGCTTGTCAGGGCGGGGTCGCCCGTCCAGATGATTGCCAGGGCTGTTGACCCCCTGCGCGACATCACGCTGGATACACCGTCTGATACATCATCCCAACAGCCCATCATCCCGGAGCCAGAGCCTTGGCTCGTCATCACGATTATTCTGGTACTGACTGCGTTTATTCTGGTTGGATTGGTTGGGTTCAGCACACGCAAACAATCATGACGGCGTTAGACACATTCTCAATCACACTCCATCCAGAATCGCTCCGCGTGATGCGTTTTTGGCTGGAGCATGTCTTCTGGCTGATGTCAGCATGGTTGCTGGTCTGGCTGTGGTATTCTGGCGGGCTGGAACAACGACGCCTGACCATCCTCACATTTTTAGGCATGGTGGCCGCATTGCTGGCCGCGCTTCTGTTGACGGAACACTTTAACCGGGCTTCTGCTTCTGCGGATGTGCGCTACGGCTTCCCCAGCGCCCAAACCGCATTCTGGTTCGCGCTCATCGCCGGGCTGTTCTATCACAATCGCAGAATGGCAGGCGTGGCCTTTTGGGGCGGCGTCATCATGGGGTTTGGCCTCGTTCTTGTGGCGTACCAGTACCCATCGGATGTCATCGCGGGGGCAAGCATCGGCATCATCGCCTTTCACCTGATATATGCCTTGCGGGGGTGGCTTCGCGCTATCATCGACTCGGTCAGTGTTTTTATCGAAAGCGTCCCCGCGCTGACGTATCCGGTGGTGTTTTTGTTATTGTTGGATATGAGCTTAGGCATGACGGTCTTTGTGGCCGTATGGCGGAGGGTGTTCAATGTTTGACGTGGACGCCGAAGCCCTGCGCGTTTTGACGGCGCTGTTTCATGGGACATCCCTCACGCTAGCACTGTATGTGCCCTGGCTTATCGTCGCGGGGTATTTCATCAGCCTATGGTTTTATGGGGAAGAAGGCGCAGTCGCCACACGACGCGGGCGGCTGAGTGGGTTAGTGGTGCGGCGTAATCTCATCTTAACCTATATTGCTCTGCTGTTCACCCTCATCCTTGCCCTCACTTTACAGGATGTCATGGCTCGTCCACGCCCTATTGCATCTGTGATTCCGCATCCATTGTTGGATTCTTATGCGCTCGACCTTCAACAAGGCGGGAGCTACCCTAATCTGGATATTGCCATGATCGCGGTATTGGTCACGGGAGCGTTTCATCTGCGCCGATGGTTGGGGCTTATGATGCTTGTGCTGGCGTTGATGTTGGGGTTTTTGCAGATGGGAACGGGGTTAGCCTGGTTCAGTGATGTGTTTGCAGGTGCGGCCATCGGCACAATCATCGCCATGACGACGCTTTATATGGAACGCATCGCCCGTCATCCGTTAAACGGCATCATCATCCATTACATCCTGCATCCCCGCATCATGTATAGCGTGTCGTTTCTGCTTCTGGTGGAATCCGCGTTGCGTTTCCCTGTGATGCACGCGCTCATGCAAGGGGTGTTGTAATATGCAATGGGACTATCGCTCCACGAGATGGACACGGTGGGTAGAACGCCAGATTGAACGATGGATACCGCCTGACCCACGCCTGCGCCACGCATTGCGCGTTCGCATCATCCGCACAATTGCGATTGCTAACATCCTGTTTGGCCTGTATTACTTCATCTTTCGTTACACCGATTCGCTGAATATGAATGCGCTATGGTTTGCGGTTCCGCTCCTTCTGGCAGAAACGTACTCGTTCATCGACACGTTGCTTTTTATCTTTATGATGTGGCGGCCTGCCTACCGTGAATCGCCCCCCACTCCCGAAGGCGTTACGGTGGATGTCTTCATCACGACTTATTCCGAGCCTGTTGAACTCGTCCGCGATACCGCCGAAGCCGCGCTCAGGATTCACTATCCACACAAGACTTACGTTCTGGATGATGGCAACCGTCCCCAGATGCGCCGCATCTGCGAAGAACTTGGTTGTGGCTACATTGTGCGCGGTACAGAATGGGAAAACCGCCCGCGCCATGCCAAAGCGGGCAACGTCAATAACGCGCTGATGCAGACCAATGGCGAATTCATCCTGATTCTGGACGCTGACCAAATCCCTAGCCCGGAAATCCTGCACGAGACACTCGGCTACTTTGATGACCCGAAAGTGGCCTTAGTCCAGACGCCCCAATATTTCTACAACATTCCACCGGATGACCCCTTCGGCACGCAAGCACCCTTGTTTTATGGGCCTATCCAACAAGGCAAAGATGGCTGGGATGCGGCCTTCTTTTGTGGCAGTAATGCTATTCTACGGCGCGAATCGCTGTTTCAGTTGGGGCTGGTGCGCTATGTGGAAGACATCGAAACCCGTGTGCGCCAGCGCCTGAACCAACTGCCGATTGATTTATATGGCAAATCCATCCACGAAAAATATCAGCAGGCCGCGCATCAGGTGTCCCGCGCCGCCGAAGATGCCGTCCGTGCGTTGCGGCGCGAAGCCCCCATGATGGATGTGCTCTATCACTTTAACGCCCAGATTAAAGACGCCCAACGGAGTGTTATTGCACGCGACCTGAGCGCCGTCACTGAGGATTTAATCGCTATTATCCAGATGGAAGACGAGCGCGACACCGAGTTAGCGGCCTATGCCAGAGATGCCTTGCGGACGATTCATGATAATCGGCTTGTGCTGGCGCAGGATTTAACCAGTGTAATTGCCCCTTCCCCCGATGCACTTGGGCTGGATGAAGATACGCTCCGGTTGCTGAACTTTGACTTCAATGAAGCGATGGATGTGCAACCGCTTGTCACCTTCAGCATCACAGAAGACATGGCGACGTGTATGCAATTGCACGCTATTGGCTGGAAATCGGTCTTTCATCCCAAGATTTTAGCCAAAGGGCTAGCGCCGGATGATTTAGGAAGTGTGTTAGGCCAGCGTTTGCGGTGGGGCGCGGGGACGATACAGGTTTTGTTACAGGATAATCCCCTGACAAAACGCGGGCTGTCCTTCCCGCAACGGATGCAATACTTCACGACGATGTTCAGCTATTTTTCCGGCTTCAGTAGCCTGATGTACCTCATCGCGCCCATCATTTATCTGTTCTTTAATGTGCCGCCTGTAACGTCTTTTTCCGGCGATTTTCTAATACGCATCATCCCCTATCTGCTGATGAACAAGCTCTTATTCTATGTCGTCGCATGGAAGCTCAAGGTGTTTCGGGGGGAGCAATACAGCCTTGCCTTATTCCCCTTGTGGATTCGTGCCGTGTTGACCGTCTTTTCCGGCCAGAAGTTGCAGTTCAACGTCACGCCCAAAACACGGCAAAGCGGCGTCTTCCTCACGCTTATCATCCCGCAATTGGTGCTTATCATCCTGCTGAGTCTGGGGTGCGTGTATGGGTTGTTAGGCTTGGCGCTGGGCTGGCGAGATGATGTGGTCGGCGTCGGGGTGAACATCTTCTGGGCACTTTATGATATTTTTATGTTAAGTGTCATCGTCAAAGCCGCAGTGTATAAACCTGCGGAAAGTGAGCAACCAACATAATATGGGCGTGCCCTTACACCTGTTTAGCCTATTAACCATGAAAGAGGTGATGTTTTGGACATCCACACAAGCCAGTATAACCAGACGAGTGTTGCACTTCATTTATCCGGGCGGTTGGATGCGAACACCGCGCCTGATTTAAAAAGTCAGCTTCAGGGGATGATCGAGCAGGGCGTCAACAATATCATCATTGATATGGAAAAGGTGCAGTTCATTGATAGCAGTGGTCTGAGCGTATTTGTGGGCGGGTTGCGCCTTGTCCGCGAGAAGAACGGACGCCTCAGCCTGACCAGCATCAACCAGCAGGTACATCAAGCCTTGAAGATGACGCATCTCGACCAACTTTTTACCATCTACACTAGCCTGGACGATGCGCTGGCAGATATGAACCTTCAATGAGGGATTGGGTTGGCGTTTTAGTGCGGTGTGTTCGCGTCTCAAGCGGCGCGTGCGATAGGGGCGTCGTATCCCCGCACAGAATGCCGCCTGAGTAGTTATGACTGCAAAAAACCGTAGGTCGTCCATATACCCTCATAATTTATTTATGGCATCATAGTCAATCGTATAGAAGACAGCACACTTGTTCGTTAGATAACGTCAGAATGCTTGCGTCATAAAGAACATTCGTGCTACTATGGGATGTATGGCTGTAAATCAGCAAATGTGGGAGATTGTGTAAACATACACTTGTGCAAACATACGCTTGGGCAAAAAAGGAGAGATAGGATGGATGTATTGTGGAAGGAAAGCCTGTGGCGGCAGTTTGGAGCCGCGATTGATACGTTGGACGCGGCGATAAACACCTGTCCCGATTCACTCTGGACGGCCACGCTTTGGGATGACACGGAAGATGCCCGGTATGGGCAGTTCTGGTATATTGCATATCACACGCTGTCCTGGCTCGACCTCTTCCTGACTGGCTCTGGAGAAGGGTTCGCGCCGCCTGCGCCATTCATACGGGGTGCTTTGCCACAAGCGCCTTATACAAAAGCGGATGTCAGCGCGTATCTGCAACATGGCCGCCGCAAGTGCAGGGCGACAATCGACGCCTTAACGGATGAGCGCGCACGCCAGGTTTGTACATTTAGTTGGATGCAACCCACTTTTTTGGAATTACAGTTTTACAATCTGCGTCATGTGCAGGAACACGCGGCGCATTTGAACCTGTTTTTGGGCGGGCAGGGGCTGGCCGTTACAGACTGGATTTCTAAGGTCAAGGATGAATCCGTTTAGGCCTTCGGGCATCTGCTGTGAATTTCCACGTTATCTAACAGGGAGAGATTACAATGAATAAATCTGAGCTTCTGGCTTGGTTACGTGAAGAATATCGTAAATGGGGAGCTTTTCTTGATCAGATTGACCCGGCGCATATGGAACAACCCGGTGTGGTCGCGCATTGGTCGATGAAAGACCTCATCGCCCACCTGACTGGCTGGAATCGTAAGCTAGCCGCCCAGATACAGGCCGCACACCGCAACGAACCACAACTGCTCCCACCCTGGCCCGCGCACTTGCAACACGAAGACGAAATCAACGCATGGCTGTATGACACCAATCGTCATTTATCGTTGAGCGAAGTCCGGCAGAACTGCGACCAGGTGTTCCAGCAACTACTGGCTGTCCTTGCATCGTTACCTGATGATGTGCGGATCGAAACCATTCAACCTACGCCAGACTGGGCATATTATCTTGTGTGGTTGGGCGAGGAGCGCTTCCCGGCGGGTGAATTCTTCGACCATTACCGCGATGACCACGAACCAGATGTACGAGCGTGGCTGGCGCGGATGTGATACAAAGACAAGCGCCTGTGTTCGGCATAGTTGCAATCAGGGTCTATCCATGCGGAACACAGGCGGCCACCGGCAAACCCATCAGAATTTGACCCACGACTCTTTCGCCCGATTCAGCACCCGATGATAGCTCTGAAACTGACGGGTCAAGGGGTGATTTCACACAGAACAATCGTCCAGATGAACGGCGGCGGGCAGGCAGTCCGTAATACTTTTAATTGATGACGTTCTATAAACCGTTGAAACGAGTAAACGTTCCAGTGATTTACATGCTCAGGATGGTTTCCCCATTGTCTTATGTTATCCCCGCGCAACATACGGAGCATCCGAAACAA
>DAIMZF010000122.1:0-10289 GCA_036734085.1 Aggregatilineales bacterium | reverse complement strand
CCCAAGATACGAAGCATCCGGTTTTCCGCCGGTGTCTCGAAGGTAGGGCCGGAAAGACAGATGTAGACCCCTTCGTGCAAGTTGATGCCGTTGTCTTTCGCAACTTCGCGGGCAAGCTGGCGCAGATGGCGGTCATAGGTCTGGGACATGCCCAAAAAGCGGGGGCCAAGCGTGTCATCGTTGGGTCCCATGAGTGGATTTGCACCCGACATGCCTAAAAAGTTGATGTGGTCATTGAGCAACATCACATCGCCAGCGCGGAAGTTCTCGTTGAGGCCACCGGCGGCATTCGTCAGGAAAAGGGTGTGTACGCCCATGTAGTGCATCACACGGATGGGAAATACCGCTTGTTCCATCGTATAGCCTTCATAAAAGTGTGCGCGGCCTTGTTGAGCAACCACGAGTTGATCTTCCAGATAGCCGATGACCAAGCGGCCTTTATGACCGACTACGGTTGAGCGCGGCCAACCGGGAATATCTTCATAGGGAATAGCGATGCTGTGTTGTAGCTGGTCGGCTAAACCGCCCAAGCCAGAGCCTAACACCAGGCCGATAGCAGGCGCTAAATCTGTATGGCGACGGATGGCGGCAATAGCGGCGTCGTAGTCTGTGCGTGTCAACGTCATGATGACAAATTTCCTTTCATTGTGTGCCGGATTATACCACCTCCGGCAAAGGCTCTACCCATACGGCAGAAAATTCGATAAAATCTATAGAAATCTACAATAACTTGTGTGAATACCTGCGTAATTCACCTATTTTGCCGGATTGAGGAGATTAGATGGCCTATCGCCTGTTTTTACTGTATATCATCCTGATTCTTACTGTAAGTACCGCATTCGCACAAGATGAAAGTCCACGATTGGTCGAAGATACGGTATACACCGTTGTTGATGCTTATGGCGAAACTCTCACAATCAGGCCGTCGGACTTAGAGCGCATCATCAGCATTGGTGGCGCAGTGACTGAAATTTTGTTTGATTTGGGCATGGGTGACAACATTATCGCGGTGGATGTGTCCAGCATCTACCCGACGGCGGTGGACGCCCTGCCGACTGTGGGGTATCTGCGCTTTTTATCCGCAGAGCCGGTGTTAGCGCGTAACCCGTCTATCATCATCACGACGGAGGACGCAGGGCCGCCGGAAACCCTGCAACTGATACGGAGCGTTGGAATTCCGGTATTGGTTGTGCCAGCAGAGGACACGCTGGCAGGCACAGAGGCTAAAATCCGCACGGTGGCGGCGGGGATTGGCAGAAGCGATGAAGCAGAACGCATCATCGAGCAAATGCGGAACGACATTGAACGCGCTCGAGCATTGGTGGCACAGGTGGAAAACCGCCCGCGTGTGTTGTTTGTATTCGCTGGGAGTAGTATCGCGCTGGGTGTGCTAGGGCGGCGTTCCGGCGGACATGCGATGCTGGAACTTGCCAGCGTGGAAAACGCTATTAATTTGAACGATGGTTACATCCCGATGACTTCCGAAGGAGTGGTGGCTAGCGCGCCGGATATTATCCTGACAACATCCTTGAGCGTGGAGCGGGTGGGCGGGATTGAGCGTTTTATGGCGTTGCCAGGAATTTCGCTAACACCTGCGGCGCAAAACGGACGTATTGTGTGGGAGACAATGGATGATTTGTTCCTGCTGGGGTTTACGCCGCGACTGGGAGATGCCATCCTGAGCTTAACGTATTTGCTCCACGAGGAATTGCCGCGTCCGGTGAGCGTGGTCATCCGGTTGGAGCCGGAATTGCAACAATTTGAAACCCTGCTCCGCGAGGCCGGAATGCTGAATCAACTGGATGACGAACGCGAATATACCATTTTAGCGCCGAGCAACAGTGCTTTAGGGGATACGCGACTGGCGGCGGATGAATTAGCGGCGTATGTGATTAACGGTGTGGGCGTGTTGGATGTGGATGCAAGCCAGATTGAGCGAGTCATCTCCGCGCCGAACGGGAGGGTTGTCATCCTGAATGGCCTATTAGAATGAGCGCGGCCACAGAAGCCGACGTTAACGTGTTGGAGCAAACGCGGCCTAACACCAACATCAGCCGGAAAAATGTGTTACTGCTTGGGGGGTTGAGCCTGTTACTTATCGCGGTATGCGTGCTGTCGGTCGGTACGGGGCAGTTTGCCATCGCGCCGGACGAGGTGGTGACCATTCTAGGCGATGAAATCGGGCTGAGGCCGAACATTTCCTTCCGCATGGGGGATGTGTTCGTGTATCCGGCAGAGTATACGACGATTCAACGTGGGACGCTTATTAACATCCGCTTGCCGCGTGTGGTGCTGGGCTTGCTGATTGGGGCGTCATTGGCGGCGGCAGGCGCGGCGATTCAGGGTATGTTCCGCAACCCGTTGGCAGACCCGGGACTGATTGGTATTTCGGCGGGGTCTGCATTCGCTACGGCATTGGTGATTGTGCTGGGAAATACGGCGGCGTTACAACCAACAGCCGACGCGCTGGAAAGCATCGGCGTACCTTTGCGGCCTCTGGCGTCCTTCGCGGGGGGGGTGTTGACCACCCTGCTCATCTACCGACTCGCAACAGTAAACGGACGAACGAGCGTGCCGACAATGCTCCTAGCAGGCATCGCATTTAACGCGCTGGCAGGCGCGGGCGTGGGGATGCTGGTGTCATTCGCAGATGATAATGAAATCCGCGATATTACGTTCTGGCAATTAGGGAGTCTGGTGGATTCCACATGGGGACGGGTGGAAACGGCGTTACCATTCATCCTTGTTTCGCTCATCCCGATGCTGTTTTTATCCCGCCCGCTTAACGCGCTGTTGTTCGGGGAGAATGAGGCGGAGCATCTGGGGTTTAACGTGCAGGTGACAAAACAGGTGATCGTGGTGCTGGCCGCCATCGCGGTGGGCACAGGAGTGGCGGTGGCGGGGATTATCGGGTTTGTGGGGTTAGTCGTGCCGCACCTCATCCGCTTGATTGCGGGGCCAGACCACCGGCATGTGATCCCCGGTTCTATGTTGTTGGGGGCGGCGTTGCTGGTGGGTGCAGACCTTATCGCCCGGACAATTGCAGAGGGGCGAGAAATCCCGTTAGGGGTGGTGACGGCGCTCATCGGCGCGCCTTTCTTCCTGTATTTACTGTTACAAGACCGTCAAAGAGGGACATTGTTATGACGCTTTGGGCACAACACATCACGGTGAAAATCGGTGAAAAGACGTTATTGGATGATGTCTCGGTTGAAGTGAAACCCGGCGAGATTGTAGCGGTCATCGGGCCGAATGGGGCAGGAAAATCCACATTATTAAATGCGGTGACGGGGGACATCGGCCTACAGGGGGGCGATGTGCAGATGGGACACAAGCCGCTTAAAAAGTGGTCGCTCCGCGAACGGGCACGGGTGCGCGGAATACTGGCGCAAAGCGTGCCGTTGAGCTTCGCGTTTAACGTGCTGGAAGTGGTCATGATGGGACGTAGCCCGCATATTAAAGGGCGGGAAAGTGCGCGAGATTATGAGATTGCCCATCAAGCCCTGGGGTTAGCAGGGGTGGCGCATCTGCAAGAGCGCACCTATACGACATTAAGCGGGGGGGAACGCCAACGTGTGCAACTGGCGCGGGTGCTGGCGCAAATATGGGAGCCGATAGACGGTGAAACGCGGTATCTGCTGATGGATGAACCAACGAATAACCTGGATTTGACCCACCAGCACAGCACGTTGCGCGTGGCGCGGCAATTCGCGGATGAAGGCGTGGGCGTGATGGTGATTCTGCATGATTTGAACCTAGCGGCGGAGTATGCGGATTACATCCTGCTATTGCATGAAGGCGTAATGCTGGACTATGGCGCACCAGAAGCCGTCCTGACGCAGGAGAACATCCTGCACGCTTACCAGATGCCGACGATTATCACGACGCATCCTATCTCCAAAAGGCCGCTTGTTGTGCCATTAAGCCAGAGCGCGGAAGCGATGATGGCGGCTGACGATGTTGTGCATCCACCTACAGCTTATACGTTATAAAGATTTTATGATTTTTTAGCACGGGGCCATTAGCGTTGGTTGATTCACGGAAAATTCTGTTATAATGGCGGTGAAACCACTATGCAGAATTTATTTGATGAGGCGTCGTTCCTATGAATTCAACGACTGAAAAAATCGTGGCGCATTATTCCGAAGCCTACCAACGCCTGTATAAGCGTGAACCGCGCGACCTGCGAATGATTGATGGCGATTGGGTCATCGTCAACGGGGCGCGAATGCGTGCTAACGAACTGGCTTATTTAACCGAGCAATTGCAGATAGAATATAATCAAGGCCTGGACGAGCGCAAGAACGTTGTTCAGCGCCTTGTGAAATGGTTTAAAGGATATTAAACTGCGGGTTTTCGGCATTTCCCATCGTAGACGAATTCGTTATGATGGGTGAATGTTTTTGACACCCGGAGATCAGTGTGACACACCCACCCCGCAACATCCAACAACACGGGCAAAACAAACAAGATATGCTCAACGGCTTGCAGACTACTATGCGCCGTTATGGCTATGCTATGGCGGAAATGCCTATCATTGAAGACGCTGAATTGTTCCTGACAAAAGCAGGTGACAAAGTTGCGGAAAGGCTGTTCACGTTTGAGCGCAACGGCAACGCCTTAGCCCTGCGCCCGGAATTCACCGCCGCCGCCGCGCATGAGTACGTGCGTGGTGAATATGACAGGCCGGTGCGGTGGCAGTTCACCGGGCCGGTATTTGAGGATGACACCATCGGCAATCAGCAAGCCCATTACGAACGCCAAAGCGCAGGCGCGGAACTCATCGGGGTTGCGGGAGCGATGGCAGAAGCGGAAGTTATCGTGATGGCGGCGCAAGGCATCATGGCGGCGGGAATCAGCGATTGGCAGGTTGTCATCGGGCATGTGGGGCTGACGCGGCATCTGTTAAGCCGTCATGCGCTGGATACCCGCACACAACGCTTCATCCTCAGCCAACGGGCGGAACTGGTGAAAAATCCGGCGGCGTTGGGGCGATACCTGCCCAATGCAGAAGCAGAACAAGCGCCCAACGGAAGCATGACACAGGCGGACACCCAAGCATTGCTTGATATTTTGCTGAACACGAGCCGGGCTTCCGCGACGATGGGCGGACGGACACGGCATGACATCGCCCGGCGCTTGCTAAAGAAGCGGCAACAAGCCACACAAACCCAACAAATCCACGCGGCGCTGGACTTTTTGCGGGACTGGATGAACATTCATGCACATCCTGATAAAGCTATGCCACTGGTGCAAGACTTCATCAAGGATGATGAGGACGCGCAGAACATCTATGCGGCGTGGATGCAGACGTTGCAATTGCTAGTGGCGGGCGGGATTAGCCCAGAGCGGGTGATAATCCAGCCGGATTTAGCGCGAACATGGGATTATTACACCGGGATTGTGTTTGACATCCGCACGAAGGACGGCCAGCAACAATTGGCGGGCGGCGGGCGCTATGATGAATTGACGCGGCTCATCGGTGGTGAGCAGGAAATCCCGGCGGTGGGGTTCGCATATGATGTGGACAATCTACTGAAGCTATGGCCGCAAGCGCCCCACCCTGCACAGTCCGCCTTCCGGCTGGCTTATGATGAAGACAAAGCGGTGCTGGGGATGCAATGGGCGACTGAACTCCGGCAACGGGGCATAACGCTTACGATGTGTGCGGGAGAAGCACGCGGTATGGATGTGCTAACGCCGGTTGAGGACGGACTGCGTTATGGCGAGCAGACTTACACTATGGATGACGTAGACACGCTGATGCAAGCATTGAACGGACAATAACGCAGAATGAACACACAATTTACTTTGGCGCTCCCCAGCAAAGGGGCGATTGCAGAGCCGACTTATAACTTCCTGAAAGACGCTGGGCTAAAAATCAACAAGCCGAATCCGCGCCAGTATACGGGCAACATCCCCGCCGTGCAAAACCTGAATGTGCTGTTCCAACGGGTGAAAGATGTGGTGTACAAGGTGGCAGACGGCACGGCGCACATCGGGATTACGGGGTTGGACGTGGTAGCGGAAAACCCGAGCGATGAACTCATCATGATTCATCCGGCGTTGGGCTATGGACATTGTGCGCTGATGGTGGCCGTGCCGGAAACGTGGATTGATGTAGAAACGATGGCCGATGTGGTGGACGTGGCGCTGGACTTCCGCGAGGAGAAACGGCGAAACCTGCGCGTGGCGACAACTTACACCAACTTAACGCGAAAATTTCTGCACGCATCGGGGATTCATCACTTTACGCTGGTGAAGGCAGAAGGTGCTATCGAGGCCGCGCCGACCATCGGCTATGCGGATGTGGTGGTGGATTTGACACAAACGGGAACCACCCTGCGCGAGAACCATCTGCGGCCTATACCGGACGGGGTGATATTGGAGGCGCAGGCGTGCCTGGTAGGGAACAAGCGGGCGTTGCAACAAGATGCAGGCTTGCTGGATACGGTGCGGGTGTTGCTGGAACACATTGACGCGGCGCTACAGGGCAAGCAATACGCGCAATTGACCATCAACATACAGGGGGATGATGCGGAAGCAATCGCCCGGCAGATTGCGGCGAACCCGACAACAAGCGGCCTGCTGGGGCCAACGATTGCGCCAATTTATAGCCCGAACCGCACACAAACGAACGCGACATGGTACACGGCTACCATTACGATACAGAAGCGGAATCTGCTGGCCGCCGTTGAATACCTGCGTACTATCGGCGGCTCACAAATTGTTGTCCAGCCTGTGAATTATGTGTTCTTTGAGGAATCTCCGACCTATAAGGCGCTGATTGAGGCGCTTTAGTCCGTGAAGAAGCCGAAGTCAAGATAGAGATTGCCGTCTGGAGTCTGGCCGTGCTCTTTGAAGACAAATACATGCTTATCCACACGCTTCATACGTTTTTTAAGCGTGTTCCACTGGGATTTCGTGGGCGTGGTTGCGTCGTCGGCCAGAACGAAGTAACGGGGGGCGAATATCACGCGGAAGTGGCCGTCGTCAAAGGCGTGCAAGTGCAAAAACGGCGTTTTATCCCCGTGACCTAGCACATCCTGAATATAGCTCTGCGCTTTTTCCACAGAGAGGCGCTTAAACTGCGGTAAATCGCTCATAGTACCCTTTCCACGCCATCTAAGACGGCATCAATGACACTTCGTTCTGTGATGCTCTCCGCACCCATTTCTACAGCCATCGCTAAACCAAGCAGGCTGACCTCCGGCGGGAAGCGGTTTGAATCCGCTAAATTGAGCGTGAGGAAGGGACAACAGAACAGCGCGGCCTTGATATAGGCGCGCCAGTCCGGGCGGAGTTGGCCGGATTCTGCAAGAGCGATGATGGTGGGCGTGAGGGTGCGCTCTACTTTGCTATGGAGGAACATCTGCCGGACAGGATGGAGTGCGTAGTCATATTCCAGCATCCAGACATCATCGGAGGGGTTAAAGCGAATGGGGGTCGTCTGGCGCTTCTCGTGCGGATAGTACATCCACATGGCAAAGACATTATGAAAGATGGGCTTTACAAGGTCGAGCAAGGGGTGGTGACGGCCAGCAAAGGCCGGGTCGAAGTAGAGCAGGCTTGATGCGTCCCGTCCGGCGTCTGGTTCGGCGTGCTGAAAGAACACGTTGCCGTTATGAGCATCCCCGTGACCGATAACAGAAATGGCGGCTTGTTCCGGCTGAAGCAGATACACAGCACGCTTGATGATTTCGTTGAGGGAGTCGTGGTAAACCTGCCCATTGATTGACCATCGCACTGCACGCACCTGCTGTAAAGTATGCGTGCCATCCGGTAGGACAAACGCGCCTTCCTGCTCATAAAAGCGTTTAAGGCGCCCCCCCACCAAGCGATGATAAAACAACTGGTGGATGGGCGCTTGCCCGGCCTGGTCTGCGGTTTGGCCTGCAAACGTGGCTTGATAGATGCGGAATAGTTCGTCATCGGCGGCGTTTTGGGCCTGGGTGAGCGCCGTCAGCGTTGCGGGGTCGTCGGTGTGTTCCAGTTGCCATGCGACCTCAAAGACAGAGGGTGATTGAATGACATCATAGATGAGCAAGTGCTGGCCGGCTGTGGTAGAACTATGAATAGGCTGGATGACGGGATAGCCTGCATCCGCTAATAAGCCCGCGTTGTAGTACTCGTCAATGACGTTATCCTGCTCCGTGTGGGTTTTAAAGAACTTGCGCGTGCCATCCACAAGGGTGATGAAGCCGTTAAACGAATTGAGTGAAATCACCTGCGGGCGAAGTTCACACGCGATGACCTGCAAGGGGAAAACGGCGTTAATGAAGTCCAGCAGAAGCCTTTCGGCCTCTGCTTTTTGGGTGAATTGTAGGTGTTGAATCTGCTGTAAGATGTTCATTCGATGCCTAAAATTTGGTTACGTTTGCGTACCGCCATCGCGTGCGCGGGGAAGCCTTCATAATCCGCAAGGAGCGCGACTTCTTTGTGCAGGCTGAGATAACCCTCACGCGAAAGATAGCCTACACCGGTACGCTTTAGGAAATCCCATACGCTGACAGACGAGAAACTGCGGGCAAAGCCGCCTGTGGGTAAGATGGCATTGAGGCCGAGCGCATAATTGGCGGTGGGAATGGGAGTCATCGCGCCGAGTAAAATTTCGCCTGCGTTTTTGATTTTATTGAGCGTGATAAACGGCTCTTGCGTCAATACTTCGAGGTGTTCCGGCGCGTAGTCGTTGATGAACGCGACTGATTCTTCCAGGCTGTTGGTGAGCAAAACGCCACCGTAGTTGGAAAGTACGGTATTGATGAACGCCTGCCGCCATTCTGGTAATTCCGCGATGTAACCGGGCAACGCCTGTAAGACGGCCTCCGCGACTTGAGGGCTGTGGGTTACGAGCAACGCGGCGGAGTCCGGGCCGTGTTCGGCCTCTACGAGTAAATCAAGCGCGGCGAGGCGGGGGTCGGCGTGTTCGTCGGTGAGGATGATTGACTCGCTGGGGCCAGCCGGAAGGCCGACATCAATTGTGCCGTAGAGCAGACGCTTGGCGGCAGAGACATAACTACTGCCTGGCCCGATGACTTTATCTACCTTAGGGATGGTCTGTGTGCCATAGGCAACGGCGGCGATGGCTTGCATCCCGCCGACGACGTAGACTTCATCCACTCCGGCAATCTGGGCGGCGACGAGTGAGGCATCGTCCGCTTTACCGTCCGGCCTGGGGGGGGTTACAACGATGATACGCTGGACACCAGCGACTTTCGCGGGGGTGGCTAACATGAGCATGACAGAGGGAAATGACCCTTTGCCGCGTGGGACATAGAGGGCGGCACTGCTGACAGATGTTACCTTCTCCCCTGCCATGATGCCGGGACGGACTTCTGAGAACCACATCGGCTCCGGCATTTGCTCCTCATGGAAGCGTTTGATGTTGTCGTGGGCGAGTTGAATGGCGGCGATAATCTCCGGGTTGACGGCGGCGCGGGCGGCTTCAAAATCCGCAGGGGTGGCACGAAGCATGTCGGCGGTGAAGTCTTTGGCGTCGAACTTACGGGCATATTCCACAACAGCGGGGTCGCCTTCGGCGCGGACGCGATTGATGACTTCCTGCGCGGTGGGCAATAAGTCGCTGATGTCTTGCTCCGCACGGCGCATAATTTTGGCGCGTTGTTCAACGGAGAGTTCGGCTAACTTCCAAAACTGTATCATTATCCCTATTCCTTGTGAATTTTTGCACGTTACATTGTAACAAAAAAGGGCGCAGGATTCAGCCCACGCCCTCCAGGATCGTCTAAGCGTTCGCTTAGTAGCCTATTGCGTTGCCTTCTGCGGCGCTTTGCGTATGGCGACGGAAGGCCGATGCTCACCATCCCAACGGAAGGTGGGGATGAGAGCTTCTTTTTTGGCTTCAATGCGGTCTTTGTGCGGGATGAGGTCTTGCATCATGATGCGGACTTCGGCTTTTACGTCATGGGTGGGTTGGTAGCCGATGTCGAGCAGGTTCTGGCGATCTGGATTGAAATAGTGCTCGGCCATCTCGTTGCGGGGGTTGTCGTATTCGTAAATATCGACGTTTAAGCCTAATTCCGCGCCGACTTCCTGCACCATATCCGCTAATTCCACGATGGTATAGGTTTCCTCAAACTGGTTAAAGACGCGGTATTCGCCTTTTTCCGCTGGGTTTTCTATGGTGAGCGCCATACATTGCATGGCATCACGCAGGGGCAGGAAGCCGCGTTTTTGGTGGCCTGCACCATAGAGTGTGAGGGGGTGGCCGATGATGGTCTGGCAGACGAAGCGGTTAATGGCCGTGCCGAAGGACTGGTCAAAGTCCA
>DAIMZF010000121.1:0-10300 GCA_036734085.1 Aggregatilineales bacterium | reverse complement strand
GTCGTCATGGTCAATATACCGCAAAGCGAAGCGTAAAGCCGATGCTTTGCCATCTCTCCTCAATGCCGGGAGTTGCTACTGCCATAGTGACTTCCGGCTCTTTTTGTTTGCTTAGGTCAGGTCGTCCGTATCCAGGATGATCGTCACTGGCCCGTCGTTGTGGATTTCCACCATCATCGTCGCGCCGAATACCCCATGTGCTACCCGACTGATGCCTTCTGCATGGAGCGTTTGCGCGTAATGTGCGACAATGGGCTGGGCTTGCTCCGGGCGGGCGGCGTTGATAAAGCTCGGCCTGCGGCCTTTGCGGGCATCTGCATATAACGTGAATTGCGACACCACTAGCACCCCCGCGCTTACATCCAACGCGCTCCGGTTCATCTTGCCTTCATCATCTTCAAACACGCGCAGATGGGCAGTTTTTTTCGCCAATAACTCCGCGTGGGTGTTGGCATCCGTGTGTGTTACACCCACCAATGCCACGAATCCCATGTCAATTTGCCCTGTTGTTATGCCATCCACCAAAACACGCCCGTGTTGAACTCGTTGTAAAATGACTCGCATCCTGTTTCCTTATAAAATTGGTTTGTATCGGCCAGGTTGGGAACGATATGCTCTTGTATAACGTCTTTGGGGAGATAGTTCAAGTGGATGGTGTAGCGAATAGCTCAATGATAGAGAGGATTTTTACCATGCAAAAAATATTTACCAGATTGCTTTTTGTGTCCGTGTTATTGCTTTTAGGGATAGGCACTGTGTCCGCACAAGATGATCCACAAGAAAACCCCTTCGGCGACCCTGCCGAAGCCGATGTCGCTGTGACCGTTTATAACCAAGGCACGGCGCTTATCCGTGACCGCCGCACGTTTGACCTTAGCGCAGGAGTGAATACGGTCAACTTCACGGATGTTGCTTCTTCAATTGATGCGACTTCCGTTAGTTTTGTTTCCCTGACAGACCCGGAAAACACCTATGTGCTTGAGCAAAATTATGCGTATGACCTTGTGGATACTAACGCGCTTTTACGGCGTTTCATCGACCAGGAAATCACCGTGACTACCCGCGAAGATAACGTCTTTACCGGGATTTTGCTCAGCGCACGCGGCGATATCATCCTGCAAGATGCCAACGGTGCAGTGACGATTGTCCGCACGGCGGAAATACGCGATATTCAAGTGCCTGCTCTGCCGGATGGACTCATCACACGGCCGACGTTGCGCTGGTTGGTCTTTAGCCCGGTGGCTGGCGCGCAGGATGTGGAGCTTACTTACCTGACGAGCGGCATCACATGGTCTGCGGATTATAACGTGCTACTCAGCCGGGATAACGCTTCGCTTGACCTTAACGGCTGGGTCACGCTGAATAACACCAGTGGCACAGCTTATGAGGACGCCCAACTGAAGCTCATCGCAGGGGATGTAAACCGCGCACCAGAGATGGATATGTTCGCCAGGGGAGATGTTATGCAATCAATGGCGATGGAAGAGATAGGTTTTGACGCGCCCCCCGTAGAACAACGTGATTTATTCGAGTATAAGTTGTATGAAATTGGCCGCACGGTGAGCATCGGCAATAACGAGACTAAACAGATTGAATTCGTGACGGGGGCGAACGTCCCGGCGAATACATTTTATGTCTATGACGCCAGCGAACCCTTCTATGGCTATTACGGCCCCATCGCTGACCGCGCTTATGGCTTTAGAGGCGTCACGACGGTACAGACTTACCTGGAGTTCACAACCGATGAAGAAGACGGCTTAGGTGCAGATTTACCTGCCGGGCGCATCCGTGTTTATCAGCAGGATATTGACGGCGCGGCCTTGCTGATTGGTGAAAACCGCATAGAACACACGCCGGAAGGCGAAGAAATTTCGCTGTTTTTGGGCAACGCCTTTGACCTTGTAGGCGAGCGCACCCAGCAGGACTTTGAGCTTATCAGCAATAACGTTCTGCGCGAAACAATCGAGATTCGCGTCCGCAACCGCAAAAGTGACGAGACGGTAGAAGTTCGCATCCCGGAGCGCCTTATCCGGTGGAGTAACTGGGAAATTTTAAACGCCAGTGCGGAATACACCCGCCTTGATGCCGCAACGATTGAATTCCGTGTGCAGGTGCCGCCCGGTGAGGAAGTTGTATTGACCTACAGTGTGCAATATAGCTGGCCGAGTGGCCGTTAGTCCGGCTTGTTAGCGGGGTATTCTATTCCATAAGTTGATATCTTACAGGGGCACAACACCTAGTCGTGCCCCTGTTTTTTATTTTAGCTGGTGGGAACCATATGAATCACGGTCACGCCGTCGCCGCCTTCATTGGGCAAGGCGGTTTCCACTTTGGAGATAAGCGGGTGCGTGTCCACCATCTGCCGGACAGCCTTCCGCAACGCGCCTGTGCCCTTACCATGAATAATCCGCGCATAGGGCAAGCCGGAGGTATACGCCGCATCCACATAATTTTCTAAACGTTCCAATGCGGATTCCACCCGTTCGCCGCGCAGGTCAAGCTCCAGGCCGGGTGAGGCCGTGCGCGGGAAAGCGATTGTGTTCGTTGGTTCATAGTTACGGACGTGGCCGCGCTTCATCTCGCGTTTTTGGCTTTTGGAGCGTTTTTGCAGGTCATGGACTCGTGCCCGTACTCGCAACGCCCCGACTTGCACAACCGCCTCAGAGCCTTCAAGTTCGCTGACTGTGCCCTCTGCGTTGAGTGTTTCCAGCCAGACGACATCGCCTAAACGCGGCACAAAGCGCGGACGGTCTTCGATTTCTGGTAGCTCATCCGGCAGAATACCATACTCCGCGATTTTTTCCGCCGTTGCCTGCAATGCGTGGACGGTCTCCAATGGCAGGCCAGCACGCCGCATCTCATCCCGCAGGCGTTTTACCTCTTTGCGGAAGTCGGCTAGTTCTTCTTCCGCATGGCGGCGGGCGCTGTTAATCACATCGCGGCGCTCATCCTCTATTTTGTCCAGCCGGGCGATAAGTTCCGCGTTTTCATCTTCAATAGCCTGGCGTAACTGGGAAATCTGCTCTTGCTCGCGGCGGATTTGCTCGCGTGTCCGGTTAATCTCATCCAGCAAATCATCCGCGATGAGGTCATCAATGGCGACCATGCCGCGTGCTAGTTCAATCACGGCGGGGTCTAGCCCTAAGCGTGTGGCAATCGCCAGCGCGTTAGAGCGTCCCGGTAAGCCGATAATCAAGCGGTAGGTGGGGGCAAGGGTGTTCAGGTCAAATTCCACGCTGGCATTTCGTACACCGGGAGTCTCCACACTGTAGATTTTGAGTTCCGGGTGATGGGTCGTGACCATTGTCGTGACGCGCCGATCGCGCAGTGTGGTGAGGATGGCACGCGCCAATGCGGAGCCTTCCGCCGGGTCTGTGCCTGCGCCTACTTCGTCCAGCAGGACGAGTGACTGCTCATCACATTCCCGCAAGATGCCGATGGTGTTGGTCATATGTGCGGAAAACGTACTCAGGTTTTGTTCGATGCTTTGCTCGTCGCCAATATCCGCGAAGACACCCTGAAACACACTCAAACGGGCTTCTTCCGCCGGGACATGCAGGCCACATTGCGCCATCAGGGTAGCAAGGCCGACGGTCTTTAAAGAAACGGTCTTGCCGCCGGTGTTTGGCCCAGTGACGACAATGACCCATGTATCATCGTCAAATTCCACATCAATCGGTACGACGTGCGCCCGGTTGAGCAGAGGATGCCGCGCCGCCCGTAGATAAATCGTGCTTCCGGGATGCTCTGCGGATTTGCCGCGCTCCATAAATGGCACGAGAGTCGGCTGTACCGCGTTGATTCTATCTGCATAACGTGCCCGTGCGAACACAAAATCCAGATAGGCGAGGATGTCCACCGTGCGGACGATGCCTTCCGCAAAATCCCCGATGAACTCGCTTAGTTCCCGCAGAATACGCCGAATTTCTTTTTCTTCTTCTAGCTGTAGCTCACGCCATTGGTTGTTTAAGTCCACTGTGTCCAGGGGTTCAATGAACAGTGTCGCGCCAGAGGATGATGTATCATGTACCACACCAGGAATCTTGCCCTTATAATCCGCCTTGAGGGGCACAACATAGCGCCCGCTACGCATCGTGATGATGGTCTCTTGCAGGTATTGGGCTTTGGTGGGGGTGGAAATAAGCCGGTTGAGCTTGGTTTGTAGGCGGTCAAACGCCACTTTTAAATCGCGGCGGATGAGCGCGAGCTTGGCGCTGGCGCTGTCTTTCACATCACCGTTATCGTCAATCGCTTTGGTGATGGCCTCTTGCACTTCGCTACATTCTTCGACTTCCGTCACTAAAGCGGCCAGCAACGGATACACATTATCCATGCGGCCCAGCGTGCGCTTGATGGTCATGCCGCGTTTAAGTGTGGTGCGGATGTCCAGCATCACGGATGGCTCAATAATCAGCCCGCGTTGGGCAGATACACAAACTTCGCGCACGTCGCGCACGCCGCCGAGCGTGATGTTTGTGCCTTTGCCGAACATTTCCCGCGCTTCGGCAGTCTCGCGTTGCCAGCGTTGCGCTTCGTCCAGGTCAGTGGTCGGGAAGACTTCATACGCTAAATCCGCACTGGCGGAGAAAGACGTTTCTTTCGCTACTTGTTCAAGGATTTTATGCAATTCTAACGTTACAATTGATTTTTCGTTTATCATAGTTGTTATTCAGTCGCTTTGTTCGTTTCATACAGGCAAATTATAAGACGGCAACATTAGAATTTCAATTGCAGGTTTATGAAAGTTCATGAAGGTTCATAAAGGATAGGCTTCACATTCTTGCAGAACTCACTATAATGCCGCCTGTTGGTAGCCAATATTTTCAAAGGAAAAACCAAATGGCAAATACAATCGCAGAGGGTATGGTCGTTACATTGACCTATAAATTGAGCATCGGTGATGAACTCATCGAAGATGCTACGGCAGACGACCCGCTTGAATATCTGCATGGTGCAGAGAACATCGTACCCGGTTTGGAAAAGGCGCTTGCTGGTAAAAAAGTAGGCGATAAACTGAGCGTTACGCTTCAACCGGCGGACGCTTATGGCGAATATGACGAAGAAGACACCGAAGTGCTAGACCGGAGCGACCTGCCCGACGAAATCGAAGTGGGCATGGAGCTATTGCTGGAAGACGAACAGGGCAACTTTTTCGAAGTCATCGTGAAGTCCATCAATGATGATGAAGTGGTGATTGACTTTAATTCCCCGTTATCCGGCAAAGTTGTGACCTACGACGTGGAAGTGTTGGACATCCGCGAAGCTGATGAGGAAGAACTGGCACACGGCCATCCACATGGCTTTGATGATGATGATTTTGAAGACGACGACTTCGACGACGAAGATTTCGACGACGACGAAGAATAAGCGACTCTTAAACGCGCCCTCTTTGCGTTATAATGACAGCAGACATAACGTTTGTAAGAGGGCGTCGTTTAATGGAATACATGATTGAAACCCATGACTTGGTGAAGTCCTTCGGTAAGTTTACGGCAGTCAGTGGGTTATCGTTACAAGTCCCCCCCGGCTCTATTTATGGGTTTGTCGGCCCTAACGGTGCAGGCAAAACCACCACCATGCGGATGCTAACCACACTCGAACGCCCCACCTCCGGCACGGCTCGTATTGCAGGTTATGACATCGCTAAAGACCGTCGCGCCATCCGCCGTACATTAGGCTACATGCCGGATGAATTCGGTGTGTATGATGATTTGCGTGTGTGGGAATATCTGGATTTTTTCGCCGCTTGTTACGACATCCCCGAAGGCCAACGCCGCCAATTGACCAATGACCTGCTGGAACTGGTGGAATTAAACCATCGTCGTGATGACATGGTGGATAAGCTGAGTAAAGGCATGAAGCAACGCCTATCTTTAGCCCGGACTTTAGCCCACGACCCGCAAATTCTCATCCTGGACGAGCCTGCTTCCGGCTTAGACCCGCGTGCCCGTATCGAAATCCGCGAATTAATGGTGGAGCTTGCCAAGATGGGCAAGACTATTTTCTTCTCCACACACATCTTAGCGGATGTGGAAAACATCTGCACACACGTCGGCATCATCGAGGCTGGCCGCATGATTATGCAGGGGAGCATGAACGAAATTAAAACGCACCTGACGCCGCACCGTGAGATTGTGGTCACTGTCAAGGATAATGATGTCGCCGAGCAGGTTAAAACGCTCGTGAGTGGCATTGAAGGCGTATTGAATGTCCTCATCCTGGAGCCAAAGGCCGGGCGTTCCCGTGTGCAGATTGATTTTAGCGGTGATGATGACGGCGTAGCGGCCATTAACCAGAAGCTAAACCAGGCCAATATCCTCATCTATAGCTTTAATGAGGAAATAAAAGACCTTGAATCACTATTTATGGGTGTGACACAAGGCATTGTCAGTTAGTAAAGAGCAATCAGCATTCCCATAGCAAACGAAGGCCATCACACACTGTATCGTGATGCGCCACTACTTTGCTTTTTGCTCCGCACTTTTTTAATTATTTTTATTCAGAAAGCGTCAAAAAAATGACTTTACCCGCCACATATAAAAAATTAGTCGCCGCCCAACTCAGCCGGGATTTCCGCGCCGCTACCGAAGTTGTAGAGCTTGCGTTGGAAGCGCCCGGTGCAGACGAAATTGTGATAAAAAATCACTATGCGGGCGTCAACGCGACCGACCCCAACATCACCGCCGGATTGTATACGCCCGGCCAGAAGCCCCCCATCGACTTAGGCGCGGAGGCTATCGGCGAAGTTGTCGCGGTGGGTGAGCATGTAACCACCTTCAAAGTCGGCGATTCCGTGATGGTACTCACAACGGGCGGCGGCTATCGGGAGTATTACACCACCCATGCCAGCTTAGCGATTCCTGTGCCGGATTCTTCGCCGGAAGTAATGACGCTTGTCCTCAGTGGCTTGACGGCTTCCATCGGGCTAGAGGTAGAAGGCAACATGAAAAGCGGCGAAACAGTGCTTATCACGGCGGCGGCAGGCGGTACCGGCCACATCGCGGTGCAGTTAGCAAAGTTAGCCGGTAATCATGTGATTGGCACATGCGGAAACGCGGAAAAAGCCGATTTTCTGCGCTCCATCGGCTGTGACCGCGTGGTAAATTACAGAGAGGAAGACCTAGACGCGGTACTTAAAGCGGAGTACCCCAAAGGGGTTAACCTCGTGTACGAATCCGTCGGGCGTAAGATGTTTGATACCTGTGTGAAGCATCTTGCACGGCGGGGGCGTCTGGTGATTATTGGCTACATCACAGAATATGCCGGGCAACCGGAAGAAGTGATGTCTGCACGGATTTATACACAATTGCTGTGGAAGTCCGCTTCTGTCCGCAGTATGTTCTTGCCGCATTATCTGCGGGAGTATCTGCCCACTCATTTGATGAAACTTGTCGGTCTGTTGCAATCTGGACAGCTTAAAGTGGAAGTTGACCCGACCGAATTTACAGGCGTGGATGCTGTCGTGGATGCGGTGGACTATCTGCAAAGCGGCGTAAATAACGGCAAGGTGATTGTGCGGTTCTAGGTGGGGATGATGCGAAAAAGTCCTAGAGGGGTACGATAGCTCTTCGTACCCCTCTAGGTTATTTGTGGTTAAACGCTGGGTGTTTCTAGCTCGTCTTCCGCGATGATGTTGAAGCCTAATGTATCGGCTTCGGTGTCTACATCAATGCGGACGATGCTCGTCATCGGGAACTCACCGGAGAGGATACCGTCCGAAAGGCGGTCTTCTACCTCATTCTGGATCAGGCGGCGTAGCGGACGCGCCCCGTATTCCGGGTCGTAGCCTTTAACGGCAATCCATGTCCGCGCTTCTTCGGTTAGTTCTAGCTCGATGGCGTGCTCGATGAGGCGCTCGCTGACCTTCTTCACTTCAAGGTCAACAATGGATTTAATTTCCTCTTGCGTCAACGGGCGGAACACGATGGATGCGTCCACACGGTTCAGGAACTCCGGGCGAAAGGCGCGGCGCAGTTGCTCCATCACCTTTTTACGCAGTTCGTCGTATTCTTCGCGCTCGGTCTGCTCTTTTTCCGCAGGGGCGACAAAGCCAAGTTGTGTGCCGCGCTTGATGGTATCCGCGCCGACGTTGCTTGTCATCACGATGATGGCATTACGGAAATCTACACGGCGTCCGCGTGCGTCGGTCAATTGCCCTTCTTCCATCACCTGCAACAGCATATTGAAGGCTTCCGGGTGGGCTTTCTCGATTTCATCAAACACCACGATGCTATACGGACGGCGGCGGATGGCTTCTGTCAACTGCCCGGCGTCTTCATACCCTACGTATCCGGGCGGCGCACCGACCAGACGGGCGACAGAATGACGCTCCATGAATTCGCTCATATCCAGTTGGATGAGCGCATCTTCACTGCCGAATAAGAATTCCGCCAGTGCTTTTGTCAGTTCGCTCTTGCCGACGCCTGTCGGCCCTAAGAACATAAACGAACCGATAGGGCGGCGCGGGTCTTTAAGTCCGGCGCGGGCACGGCGGACGGCCTTCGCAATGGCGACGATGGCTTCGTGCTGGCCGATGATGCGCTTATGCAACGCGCCTTCCATCTCCATCAAACGCACGGTTTCTTCACCGGCAATACGCATTACCGGGATGCCCGTCCACATGGCGACGACTTCCGCGATGTCTTCCGCACTCAGGCGCGGTTGATTGGTCTCTTCGTTCCAGTTGGCCTTCAACTCGGACAGGGTTTCCTCTAACGAAGCCTTGAGGCTGTTCAAGTTTTGCAGGCGTTCTTCGCTTTCGCCGCTTTCTACCGCCAGCGCCAGCTCGTCCTCAATCTCGATGAGGTCATCTTCCGCACGGCGGACTTGGGCGGCTTCCGGGCTTTTATACATCCGCAACCGGGCGGAGGCTTCGTCGATGAGATCAATCGCCTTGTCCGGCAGGAAGCGATCCGGCACGTATCGGGCGGAAAGATGCGCGGCTTGCTCGATGGCTTCATCGGTGATTTCTACGTTGTGGTGTTCCTGATACGGCTGTTTAATGCCTTGCAGGATTTCCATTGTCTCTTCGATAGACGGTTCTTCCACCAAAATTTGCTGGAAGCGGCGCTCTAGCGCGGCGTCACTCTCGATGTGCTTACGGTACTCATCCAGCGTGGTTGCGCCGATGCACTGTAGCTCCCCACGAGAGAGGGCAGGCTTGAGAATATTGGCCGCATCGACACTGCTCCCGGCAGAACCAGCGCCTACCAGCATATGCACTTCGTCGATAAACAGAATCGCATCGCTGGATTTCAGTTCTTCGATGACGCGCTTCAGGCGTTCTTCAAACTGGCCGCGATACATTGTGCCCGCGACGAGTGAGCCAACGTCTAGCTGTAGCACGCGCTTGTTCAGCAAAGGCTTGGGCGTATCGCCGTTGACAATACGTTGCGCCAGACCTTCCACGATGGCGGTTTTACCGACACCGGGTTCACCGATGAGTGCGGGGTTATTCTTGCGGCGGCGGGAAAGCACCTGGATGACGCGCTCAATTTCCGCTTCTCGTCCTACTACCGGGTCGAGCTTGCCTTCGGCGGCTAGCGCGGTTAAGTCCGTCGCTAACTGGTCAACCAGAGGCGTTTTTTCCGATTTGGGGCGCAGTGGACGGCGTTGTTCTTCTGTGGAGCTTTGCGGTTGCACCGGGCTTTCTTGCAGAACACGGCGCGTCTGTCGGCGGATTTCTTCCGGGCTGATGCCAAGCCGCTTTAGCACGTCAATCGCCACGCCTTCGGACTGGCGCACCAACCCCAACAGGAGATGCTCCGTGCCGATGTAGTGATGGCCCATACGACGGGCTTCATCAATGGCTAGCTCTAGCACTTTTTTAGTACCGGGAGAAAGGTCAAGCTGAACAGGGGAGGTACGTGTTGAGGCACGGGTGAGGCGCTCTACCAATTCTTCCACCCGTTGCGTATCTAACCCTAAATCGCGCAGGACTCGCCCGGCGACGCCGCCATCTTCGCGCATCAGGCCAAGTAGCAGATGTTCCGTGCCGATGTAATTGTGTTGCATCCGCTCGGCTTCTTCTTGCGCTAGACTAAGCACGCGCCGCGCTCTTTGTGTAAATCGTTCCATTTTGCTTGGCACGGTTGATTACCTCCGTCGCCACTATCACGATGTGCTATTGATCGTTCTTGGTCATTGTACACCCACAATGACATTACAACCTGTGAAAACCATTATAGCACACGCCTTCGGACATTCGTGAGCATGTTTACATCAATGCTTCGTTAGAAAGATGTTGCTTTGTTTACGTTAAAATTACATTTCTCTTTCCATATAGGCTCCGATATAACCA
>DAIMZF010000120.1:0-10387 GCA_036734085.1 Aggregatilineales bacterium | reverse complement strand
TATTTACCCCGCGCTTAAGTAGTTATATCGTTTATCTTATGCAGGCGTGATACAGTGAGCAATGAAAAAACAAATAACCATCACCCAAAAAGGCAAACTACCGTCATGACCAGCTCACAATCCCTCGTCCGCATCCGGTCTTTAAGCAAAACCTTTGTAGAAGGCGGTAAATCCCGGCGGGTGCTTAATGCCGTAGACCTTGACATTACCGAAGGCGAGTTTTTCGTCACGCTGGGCAAAAGCGGTAGCGGAAAATCCACGTTATTAAATTTACTCAGTGGCATTGATAAGCCCGACCCCGACCCGAAGACCAAAATTTTCATCGGCCACACAGAAATCACCGGGCTAAACGAAACAAAGCAAACCCTTTTCCGGCGGGATAACATCGGCATTGTGTTTCAGTTCTTCAACCTCATCCCCACCCTGACTGTGCTCGAAAACGTCACCATGCCGTTGGAGCTACGCGGAACAAAACGCCGCGAAAGCGAAAAAACAGGCCGGGCGATGTTAGAGCGCGTCGGGTTGGGTGATCGTGGCGATGGCTTCCCGGATAAATTAAGCGGGGGCGAACAACAGCGCGTCGCTATTGCACGGGCACTAGCGCACGAACCTTTATTGGTGCTGGCCGATGAACCGACTGGCAACCTTGACGAAGAGACCGGGCAGACCGTGTTAAACCTTCTGCTGGAACTCACACGGTCTGCCGGGAAGACGCTTATCATGGCTACCCATAGCCCGGAGATCGTCCCCCACGCAGACCGTGTGTGCCGCATCCACGATGGGCATTTAATGATCACCAGACAATCCACCGACAAAGCTTTAGTTGCGCCTTCTGTATAATGCGCTATGATAAATCTCAATAGTCAGCGTACCTAGTCGGTGCTATGATTAAATAAAGTCGGGGATTGTCAGCAAATTGAAATTTGAAAGGTTGACTCGATGGGAGACCCAGACCCGATAGTGATAAAACAACTGCTGGTCGAACTGCGCGACGTAAACAAAGAGAAGCGCCGGACAGCAGTCATGAAACTGGGAATGGCAGGCGGTGACCAGGCAATCCGGGCACTGATGCAGGCTGTTCAAAATGATTACGAAGACCTCATCGTGCGAGGACGTGCCGCGCTGATGCTCGGCAAACTGGGCGACCCACGCGCCGTCGAACCCCTCATCAGGGCGTTGGGCGCACCCGGCCACCAGACCCCGCTCCATGCGGCGGAGGCATTAGGCAAAATCGGTGACCCACGCGCCATCGAACCCTTGCTGATGTTGGCGGCCAACGGACGCGATAAAACGCGCGAGGTGGCCTTGCAAGCTCTGGGCAAGCTCGGCTATGACGAAAGCACCGAGCCGCTAGAAGAGCCGGAAATTAGTTAAATCGAAATTATATCAGGGGCGTTCATCACGCCCCTTTTTGTAACCTCATACTTTGTATGGCAGGGCTTGACACAACGCCACCCCAAGCCCTATAATGCCACCACGTTTGATTGCCGCGATAGCTCAGTTGGTAGAGCAACGCACTGAAAATGCGTGGGTCGCCGGTTCGAGTCCGGCTTGCGGCACAACCCCTAACCTTGATGGTTAGGGGTTTTTTTGTGCGTATTTTACCTGCCCGCATTACATCGGCTACATCGGCGGTTCGATGCTCAGGCCGACGCCAAAATCAAAGAACTCGATACGCCCAACGATTACTTGCTCCGCCTGTGCGTTCTCAAACGAGCTAGACACATTGTTTGTATAGCGGAACTCGACCAGATGTGGCAGACCGCTTTCGATCCCCACATACACCACCATCTCATATTCCGCCACAGCAGACTGTATCAGGTTGGCATCACCCAAAAATGCAACAAGGTTAAAGTCGGTATTTTCGCCAATACCTGTCTGGCTTGTTACGCCTATCGTCTGCAAAACGCCGACCTTTAGCGTGAGTTCATAAGCCTGAGTACGGATGCCTTCCACCGTGATTTCCCCTAAAGCCGTGATAGTATCCACCAGACTCGGCTCTACCAGATACAACAGGCTAAACGGTTCACTGTTCACACGGTCTGCCGGGATAGGCTGGCTATAGGCGGCTGTTGGCCCGCGCCATACATCGGTTAATGCACCTTCTATCTCACCATCCACCAGGCGCGTAAATGTGCGTTCTTCATCATCCAAAATGTAATCATACAGAATATCAATCACCTGTGGCGGCGCGGTGTTTTCTGTATTGCGGAGCAAAACATCAAATGTGGATTCCACACGGTCTAGCCCACCACCGGGACGTGCAGGAATCACCGCGCTGGTGTAATTCACACCGATGTCTGTCTCCAACCGATAACCACCGTCTAAATCCGCCGTGACGACCTGCACGCCGCTAATCGTACCACTCAGGCGATAGTTGGCACGCCGGAGTGCGGCATAGGCATTCTGCACCCGCTCTACCAGTGCCGGGTCAATCGCGTTGGGGTCGTCTTCTAGCGGATTCGCGATGCTGACCGGAGCGCCATAATCACTAAAGCGCACTTCGCCCTCTATCTGCTGGAATAACGACCCGCCCTGCACCGCCTCAACATCATTAACATAGGTATAGCGTACACTGCGCGGCAGGCCATCATCCGCGCCAATGCTGACGAACAGCATATATTCCGCGACGCTCGTCCGCACCCCGCCCAACGCATCCAGTGTGGCAGTCAACGATACGTTAGACCCAGCGCCAACGTCAGTTGCGCTCAAAACGCCTGCCTCTTGTAAAGCAGAGTTACTCATGCGTACTTCAAAGTTACGCACAGGTTCACCATCCAGCGCAGACGTGTCTAATTCCACTACATCGCTAACGGACTGCTCCGACAGCAAATAGTAAAATGAAAATGGCTGAGTCGACGCTAAATCCCGGCTGATGCTCTCCTCTGGCAAGGCGGGGTCTTGCGTCCACACACTGGAGCGCACGCCCTCTACCCCGCTAATGAGATTGGTGTAGCTCGTGCCAGCAAACAACACGGATTCGTACACAACATCTTGTATCTGCTCGCCGTTGCTGTCTTGCAGTTCAATATAAAGCTGGGTAGTCCCCCGTATATCATCCAGCGCATCACGGTTAGGCGATACGACAAAATCCCAGTTGAGTTCCAGCACAATATCGTTAAAGTAATCTAGCTCGGCGGTGGCGTCCAGGTTTTGCACGGCCAGCACTTCGCCTGTTGCGCGGTAAGTGTTGGCGGTAAGGTCACGATACGCTGTTTCCAGCAAGCGAACAAGCGTCAACTGGTCATCCGTCAGGCCAGATTGCGCTCGCACACCTCCTGCCAGCAACATCAGCACAGCGAACAGGCTAAAGACGACGGGTTTTACACGCATAGCTTTTATTCCCCTTTTGCTTGGTAAGTTGAATAGTGAATCCTTAGAGGATGGATTGCAACGTTATAAACTTCACTTAGGTATAAATCAAAAAGCGGAATCGTGCATCCCGACTCCGCTTTTTGTGTTTACCCCACACACTCCCCAAGTATGACGATATTTGCCCCGTCACTGACCTTGATTTGTTCAATCGTGGAATAATACTGAGACATCACCGATTGTGTGCCGGATGCCCCGCCAAAATTATAGGTAGTGGTTAGCCCATAATCATCATACACTTCAATCAATACGCCATTCGGCCCCGCGCCCGACCAGGTTACATTCGCTTGGAAATAGCCTGTACAGGCCCGGCTCGCTTGCAAAGAAGGCAATTCACGGGTGAGGTTGACCGTGCGTGTCGTACACACCACCTGCCCGCCGCGCAGACCTTCCACAAACCAACTAAATTGCTGACCCGCGCCGATTTCCTGAGCGTCGGTACGTAAGGTAATGGTGGTCTGGGGCGCGTTCACCGTGTGCGACTGCCTAAACCCGGTTTCATTGTTAACGAGCGTCAGGCGGTACACATCTACCGCGATAGGATCCCAATAGAATGCTCCTGATACCGCACTCACAACGCTCAGGGGGGAAGTCGGCACAAACGGGCCACATTCGCCACCTGCTGGGGGTGGCTGGACGACAACCTCGCCTTCTGTGGTTGGTCGCGGCGGTGGTGGGTCGGTACGCGGCAGGCCGACATAGCCCGAACCCGGATTAGGAATCACCAGACGGCTACCGACAAAAATCCGGCTGGGGTTATCAAGATCGTTCCGTTGCAGGATGGCGGGCATACTCGCCTGATATTGCAGGGCGATGCTATACAGCGTATCGCCTGCCTGCACGATATGAATCACCTCACCCGTTGGCGCGTTTTCTTCTGGCACACGGGTAATCAGTTCACCATCATATACAGCGAGTGCGTCTTCCGCGATGTCGCCAGCGTTGAGTTCATCGTCCGTCGCCGGGCGGATTTCGATAAATTCTGTGATAGTCTCGTCTTCATCCAACCCGGCGACTACCGTTTCGCCCTCTTCCAGAATGCTTCCGTCCGGCAGTTCCAGCGTGCCCTCTTGCACGGTGATGACCGCCGTATCGTTCGCACCAGTTCTGAATGTGATCGTAGACCCAATGCGTACATCCGCGCCATTCACGTTTAATGTGGTGATTCGGTCACGCGGACTGCGGATCGTCACTGTATCGGGGGCTTGCTGGCAACGCGGCACACCTACCCCAGTCGAGAAGTAAAACGCTTGCATCGGTGTATAGCGTCCCGTGCCGACAATCGGCAACGTGTTCAAACCGGGACTATCCACTGCCGCACGTTCAATCCAGCCGATGCCGTTTTCGCCATCTTCATCAAATATCAATACGCGCACCCAAGACCCGGTCGCGTCGATGGCGTCCGCAGGCAACGCGCCACCTGCATCAATCACGCTGACTGGCGCAGAAGTCACGCTGGGCGCTTCGTACACCTGCAAGCGTCGCATCACAGAGACTGTTATCGGCTGGCCGGGCAATACCGCCTCGTCGGGTGTAACGCGGTTCTCGACTTGGGCATCCCCCATGATGATAAACGTTACCGCCTGGCCGGGAGTCAGGTTGGGCACGTCGGCCTGTACATGCATAAGCGCAATCCCCCATTGCTGGCGGGATTCGTCTAGTCCGCTTGTACGCAGAGCAACCAACGTTAACAGGTCGGCACGGTCTGCCGGGCTACTAAAATAATCGTCAGGCACTTCTTCAAAGAATGTGCCATCCACCAGCGTATAGCCGTAACAAGCGGTATTACGCGCCATCTCACGGCAGTTTTCGCCGATAGCATTTAATGCTTGTGTTACAATAACCGGACAATCCATCTGTGCGCGGACAAAATCCGCCACGCCGATGAAGAGCGCCATCGTTGCCATCAACATCAGGCTTAGGCGTTTCATGGTCTTTCCCCTTGTACACTATCCCTCATTGTTACAGTTTTGATTCAGTGTAGCACGGAAATACAAAGTGCAATATTACCGTAGGAGAAAAGTCAGGGGGGGTCGGCGGGCGTGGGGTCATCAGGTAAGGTGTCGTCCAGCAAAGCCTCATCCGGTGGTTGATTCCACTCATAATTAAGCTGATTAATCTTACGTATGGGGTACGGGTCGATGCCGCCGCTTTCCGCGCCCATCATCCGCTGGATTGCCACCATCTCCTGCGTCGTAATGTTAGACATCGTGCCCGCTTCATCATCGTCTTCCTGTGTGCCAAACGCCCGATGAAACGCAATACGCTGGAACTGCACGCTGGACATATTCGCCACGACCAACGCATTCGGGTTATACCCACGCGGCAATAAATCTCGTTGGCGGATGAGCAACATGCCCATAAACAATACACACACGCCCGCCCACTGCATTGATGTGAGCTTATCGCCCAACACCACAGCAGATAACATCAGCGCCACGCCAATTTCCGCAATCGCTAAGACGGCGGTTTGCATCCCGCCTAAAAATTTTACCCCTGCAAACATAGCTAACCGGGATAGCGCCGTCGTCGCCCCTAGCAGAATAATCGGTGGTAACGCGGATTCTATCGCGCCTGCCGGGATGGGTTCACCCACTGCCAGCCAGACCACCGTTACCAGAATAGCCATTGTAGTCAGGATGTAAAGCGTCGCCGTTGGTGCGGGCATCTCGTACAGCACATATTGACTGAGGACGACCGTGCCCGCAAACATCAATGCGCTACCCAGCATCAAGCCGACTCCGGTGGCGTCTATACTGCCATCGGCGCTGAAGCCCGTAATCATCACCAGCGCGACTAAGGCCAACCCCACACGGACGAGCGTTCGCCCATCCACCGCCTGCCCGCCAAAGCGGGAAATCATCACGGCAAAGGCCAGATAAAGCCCGTTGATGAGTTGCACCATTGACGCATCCAGCAGGCTTAATCCGCCGTAATAAAACAGCGAACCAATCCCGTTGACGACGCCTACCACCACACAACCTAACAATCCCGCCGGATAGATGTAGATATATTTGCGGAAGAAGAAGATATAAACTGTCCAGAGCATCAGCACGGCCAGCACAGAGCGAATAGCCGCTACGGAGAACGGGTTGGCGTCCGCATTAATTGCCATTTTGCCCAATACAGGCGCTAAACCTAATAAAATGGGGGTCGCCAGCACAATCAGCACGCGGTCGAGGGGCACGCGCTTGGGGGATGTTGTCGCCGTCATGAAGCCGCCTAAAGCACGGGCTTAACCTTCCGTTGAATGACCAGAGGCAGTGAGATAACAAAACGGCTACCCGGCAGGTTTTTGGGGTCGTAGCCGGTGCTTTCCGCCCAGATTTCCCCGCCGTGTGCGCGTACAATGCCGCGCACAATGGGTAAGCCCAACCCCAGACCACCGCCCATGTAGGCCGTTTTGCTGGTGCTGTGTAGTTTGGTGTCGCCTAATGTATGGAATTGCTCGAAGATTTTTTCTTGTTCATTGAGGTGAATACCCACGCCTGTATCGTGCAGGCTAAAGCGGACGTGACTCTCCGTCAGGGTGCATTCCCAGCTAATCTGGCCGCCGTCCGGTGTGTATTTTATGGCGTTGCTCATCAGATTATTGACGACAATCTGCAATAAGCCGCTATCGCCGTGCATCTGCTTGGGCCATTTTTCAGCATCGAACTGAACCTTCAGTCGGCGCTCTGCGATGGCGGCGGCAAATCCCCGGAGCGCGTTCTGCACCAGCACACCTAAATTAAGCGGAGTCACGGCTAAATCAATCTGATTGGTCATGATGCGGCTCATCGTCAGGATTTCTTCCACCATGTTCTGCATCCGCACAACGGCTTCGTTTAACCCCGCGAACAGTTCCCCCGCGTAAGGGTCTTGCCCTAGTAGCGCCTTGACGCCAGCATGGTCATCCAGCAAGCGACTATAGCCGAATAACAACGTCAGGGGTGTGCGTAACTCGTGCGCGGCAATCTGGATGAATGTCTCTTTCATCTTGTCCAGTCGCTTGAGCGCGTCATTGGTGGTTTCCAAAGCGCGGATGCGCTTCTCCAACCGGGCGACGACATCGCGCGTGTAGTCGATGTGAGCATCGTATAACGTTTGCGCGTCCACGCTGGCATCATGGCCGCCATCCAGATAAAACTGCACCTGGTCGATGAACTTCTCAATATCAATGGGCTTGGTCAAAAATCCGGTAATGCCCGTCGCCAATGCTGTCAGCATCCCGGCCTGCCCCTGTGCGGTCAGCGCGACGATGGGGGTATCCTGAAAGCGCGAGTCATTACGGAGGGCAGTCGTGATGTCGTTGCCGCTTAAATCTGGCAGGTTGATGTCCGTCAGGATAAGGTCGGGATGCTCCGAGCGGGCAAGGTCAATGCCATCGAGTCCATTTTCCGCCAGCAAAACCCGATAGCCCGCATGATTCAACATCCGTTCAATTAAGCGGCGGCTGGCAGGATCATCTTCGATATACAAAATGGTGCGGGAGGGCGTCATCCATTTACCTTTGTCTGTCAATTTAGGCGCTTAATCAGGCTTTCCACAATCGCGTCATCAATAAATGAGCCTTTCTGCAAGACCATATCCGCTTGTGTGTCCAGCAGTTCACGCTCTCTCACGGTCAATTCTTTGGCCGTCACAACGACAATGGGCGTATTTACGAGATTAGGGTCAGATTTGACCATGTTAATCAACTGGAAGCCGTCTACACCTGGCATCATCAAATCCGTGATGATTAAATCTGGCCGCAGGCGCTTAATCAGCTTAATGCCAGCTTCGCCATTGTGCGCCATGTGGACTTCGCAATCGTCGCGGGTTTCCAGAATGCGACTCATCAGGCGGGCGGCTTCTTCGTTGTCTTCAATTACCACAATCTGCTTACTGGAGCCGTCCACATGGTCGAGCACCGCCATTAAATCATCCTGCGGTGGGAGCGCGGGCGTTTCGTTGGTCTCGGTCATGTCCACGATTTTCTGCCATTGGTCGCCGAGTATGGTCTTTTCTACAGGGAGCGTGTGCCCGGAGCAATTGACCACCACGACATCATCCGGCTTGATGATGCCCTGTTGCACCAGCTTAAACAACCCGGCGAAGGTCACGCCGGTGGCAGGCTCTACGGAAATTCCATCATTCCGGGCTAATATGCGTATGGCGTTGAAGGCTTCTTCGTCCGTTGCGGAGACAAAATGACCGCCGTTTTCCGCGACATAATCATACAAAATCTCATAAGCGCGTCCCGGGTCGCCTGTCGCCAAAGTAGCGATGATGGTCTTGGCATCCTCTATGGGGGTCGCTACACGCTGACCGCGCTCGAAGGCTTCGGTCATCGGCGCACACCCGGTCGATTGTATCAGCCCGAAGGCAGGCAGTTTATCAATCAGGCCGAAGTCGCGCATCTCCCTAAAGCCCTTCGCCACGCCAATAGGCCCCATGCCGCCACTCACCCCTTGCAAAAACCAATCTGGTGAACGCCACCGTTGCCCGCCCTCTAGTTCATAGCCCAGTTGCTCCGCGATTTCATACGCCATCGTCTTCATCGCTTCGATGGCGGCGACGGATTTAATGCCTTTATCCAGAAACAGGTTTTTAGCACGGGCGAACTGTGCGGCTAATTGCTTGGTCTGGTCATAAGTGCCAGTTGTCTTGATAATCTCCGCGCCGTAAACCGCCGACTCGCGCATTTTATCGTTGGGCGTCAAGGCCGGGAAGAACGCCCATAGCTTAATGCCCGCCCGCGCCCCATATGCGCCGTAAGCAATCGCTACGTTGCCGGTACTGGCGACAACGACTTCATCCACGCCCATCTCTTTAAGCGCGGAGATGGCTACCGTTGCCTGACGGTCTTTAAAGCTCCCGGTGGGGCCTTGTCGTTCATCCTTGATGTAAAGGTTTTTTAAGCCAAGCGCCGCCGCCAACGCCCGCGACTTAATAAGTGGCGTTCCGCCCTCCCCCAAGCTGACGATATTTTCAGTATCGTAAATGGGTAGAACCTCGTGGTAGCGCCACAGGGTTGACGGGCGACTTCGCAGGGCTTCCAGCCATTGGCTTACATTAATCCCGGCCATGTCGTACCGCGCCTCGACAATTGTCTCGCCGCATCGGGGGCAAGACCCGGTAAAAGCGCGGAAGTCCGTCAACGTGTTGCAATTGGTACAGGCCAGCGCGATGTCTTTGGTACGTTCTCTAAAAGCTGTCACGGTTAATCCTTCTGGTTCTTCAGTTGGCGCTTTACATCCGCGATGAAGGCTTCAAACTCATCTTCGCTGATGTCCGTCTTATGCAGTACGCGCACATTATTCAGTTGCGCTTGCTCGTCAGATTTTAGATCAAGCTCACCTGTAACAACCAGTACCGGAATATTAGCGGTTTCTGGGTTTTCGCGCAGTTCCCGCAGGACGGTAAAGCCATCCATACCCGGCATCCGCAAATCCAGAATAATCATATCTGGCCGCCGCCGTGCGATGAGTGAAATTCCCTCCAGGCCGCTTTCCGCACTGAAGACGCGATATGTGCCGTTCTCGTTGAGGAGTTGCGTCAGCAGGCGTACCGCGTCCGGTTCATCATCAATGATGAGAATGCGCTCTACGTTGCTTTCTTGCTCCGCTTGCAAGGCGGCCTGTACCAATTGCTCCGGGTCAAAAGGCCGTTGGATGAAGGAATGAGCGCCCAGCTGATACGCCCGTTCGGATTCCGCGCTGAGGGTGACAACCACTACCGGAATATCGAACGTGTCGTCACGGTCTTTTAACCGTTGCAGGATATTCCAGCCTTCGCCGTTACCAAAGTTAACATCCATCACCAACAGCGTAGGCCGCAGGTTGCTGACCATCGCTTCTGCATAAGCGGGATGGTCGGCGGTCTGGACTTCAAAACCCTCACGCTGAAGTGCGCGCCGGAATTGGTCTACCATGTCTTTATTGTCTTCAATAAGCAACACTTCGCGCCGATTTTGCTTGACTTTGCGCGAACCGGGCGGCATAGCGGCGGCCTCTACGGTGTTGGTACGGCGGGCAGGCTGGGTATCCGGCTT
>DAIMZF010000119.1:0-10431 GCA_036734085.1 Aggregatilineales bacterium | reverse complement strand
TGTATCCATTCATCGCTTGTCTCGATAATTGCCGCGATGTCATCGTTCGTCAGTATCGCCTGCGGTAAATGTACTCCCCAGCCGATGACGTGTGCGTAGATGCTGGATTGTTGTCTAATCTCTTGCCCTCTACGCCGTGCCATTATGATGCTTTCCTATGATGATAACGGCGTTATGTCCGCCGAACCCAAATGAATTACTCATCGCGATGTCAATATCACGTTTCACGCCCACATGCGCGGTATAGTTTAAATCACATTCCGGGTCTTGGTTGTCAAGGTTCACTGTCGGCGGGATGAATCCCTCATTGATTGCCATAATCGTAAACACCGCTTCCACCGACCCCGCCGCGCCCATCAGATGCCCCGTCACCGATTTTGTCGAGCTAATCGGGATGTTATATGCGGTTTCGCCTAAGGCTTCTTTCAGGGCTAAGGTTTCGCTCCGGTCATTCAATGGTGTGCCTGTCCCGTGCGCGTTGATGTAGTGTATTTGCTCCGGCCTGATATTTGCATCGGCCAGGCTCATGCGGATGGCTTCCGCCGCACCCTCGCCTGTCTCCAGTGGGGCGGTGATGTGGTAAGCGTCCGATGTATGCCCGTATCCCAGGATTTCCGCATAAATTTTGGCTCCGCGTTCTTCCGCGTGTGTCAGTTCTTCCAACACCAGGATCGCCGCGCCTTCCGCCACCACAAACCCGTCACGGTCAATGTCAAACGGACGTGACGCCCGTTCTGGTGCATCGTTCCGCCGGGAGATAGCCGTCATATTATTAAAACTCGCAATCGTGATTGGCTCCAACGCCGCTTCGGAACTCCCCGCCAGCATCACCGTTGCCCGCCCATGCCGGATGTGTTCCGCCGCCTCACCAATGCAGTTATTCCCCGTCGCGCACGCTGTCGAGATCGCATAGTTTGGCCCGCGCAGGTTATAGTACATGGATATTTTTGCCGATGCCGCGTCCGGTAGCATCATTGGCACAAGCAATGGGCTGACCGCCCGCGTTCCCCGTGTATAAAATGTGCTGGTGCTGGCAAAAATAGACGCAATCCCGCCGATGCCCGTGCCCACAATCGCGCCAATCTGATACTCCATGCCCGGCAATACTTTTAATTGCGAATCTTCCACCGCCTGCATCGCCGCATAAATTGCCATCTGTGTAAAGCGGTCAGTGCGCCGCGACTCCCGCCGCCCCAGCACTTTCTCCGCGTTAAAGTCTTTGACCTCACCGCCAAAGTGATTCTCCAAATTCGACGTGTCGAACCGTGTAATCGGGCCTATTCCGGTCACACCTTGCGCGGTATTGCGCCATGCTTCCGCTACAGTGTTCCCGGTTGGGCAGATGATTCCCATTCCCGTTACAACAACGCGACGCCTCTCCACTGGCTTTTCCTCCTCAGGGTCGTTAGGTCTATGATTATAGTCGTTCAACCGTCATAATCCATTGCTATCATAACCTGATGCCTGCAAAAAGGGAAACACGATGATTTTGGTAACGGGTTCCACAGGCCTTGTCGGAAGCCACATTGTTCAGCGCCTCATGCAAGAAAACCAACCCCTGCGCGTGCTCATCGCGCCGGATAAACTCAATGCTATCACATGGGATAAAGACGACCCCAACGCGCCGGAGGTCATCGTCGGCACATTAATGGACGACCAGGTGCTTTACCAGGCCGTAAGCGGCGTTCACCTCATCATTCATCTGGAAAGCGCCATGTGGTGGGGGCGCCAGCGCGATTTAGAACGTGTAGAAATTGTCGGCACACGTAACATCATCGCCGCCGCACGCTCCGCCCGGGTTGGCCGCATCCTCACGCTCAGTCATCTGGGTGCGTCCCCATCTTCCGCCTTTACCTTGCTCCGCCTCAAAGGGCAATTCGAATCCCTCATCCGCAATAGTGGCATCGCTTATACAATTTTGCGTCCCGGCATTATCTTCTGTGAGGATGATGTTTTCATCAACCACATCGCCATGATTTTAAGCGTCAATCCATTTTATTACCTCATGCCCGGCATCGGGGAAGTCGTCCTCCATCCCCTTTACATGGATGACCTCATCGAAGCGATGGTACGTTGCCTGTCTCGTCTGGACACTGTAGACCAGACCATCGACATCGGCGGCATTGAATACATCACCCTTGCGGATTTAATGCTCACAATCATGCGTTTAACGGGCATGTCACGGTATATTATCTCCGTACCGCCGTATACTTTGCGTCTATTCGTGCGGATTCAAAATCTGTTTTGGCGGCGCACCCTCATGACCCAGCAATGGCTGGATTACGTCGCCGCCAGTCGCACCACGTCACTAGGGAGCATTTACCACGTCTTCGGCATCAACGCCCGCCGTCTGGAAGACACACTGTTAACCTATCTGCCGAAGAAGCGGTTCTTTTGGGCGGCCTTGCGCCACGCCATCCGCCGCCGTCCACGCAGTATCTAACATATATTTAAACTGACTGAACGAACACAGGAGAGAGTCGCGCCATGTCATTACAAGGTCAAAAAATCGCCATCATCGGGTGCGGGGTCATGGGGGAGGCCATGCTCAAAGGGTTGTTAAATCGCGGATGGATTCAGCCGCAAAACATCACCGCCGCCGACCCGCACGCCACACGCGGCGAAGAACTCGTCGCCCAATACGACATCGCCTTCACGACGGACAACACCGCCGCCGTCGCGGATGCCGATATTGTCGTTTTGGCCGTCAAGCCGCAGGTCATGTCCTACATCTTCCCGGATATTGGCGGCAAGCTCAAGCCTTCCGCCGTCGTCCTCAGCATTGCGGCGGGCATCAAGCTCCAAAAACTGCAAGCAGGTTGTCAAACGCCCGCCGTCGCCCGTGCCATGCCCAATACGCCCGGCCAGATAGGGCAGGGCATGACCGTTTGGACGTGTACGCCGCAAGTGTTACCGCAATCCCGCACCCACATAGAGACAATTCTGGGGGCATTAGGCCAAACCCTCTATGCCACAGAAGAAAAATTCATGGATATGGCAACCGCCCTCAATGGGAGCGGCCCGTCCTATGTCTTCCTCCTCATGGAAGCCATGATAGATGCTGGCGTTCATATGGGTTTCTCCCGCCAGGATTCACAAATGCTCGTCCACCAGACGATGCTCGGCTCCGTCTTGTATGCCATTCAATCCGGCTCACACCCCGCAGAACTGCGTAATCAAGTCACCAGTCCCGGCGGCACTTCGGCGGCGGCGCTCTATCAATTAGAGAAAGGAAGCGTCCGCACCATCATCTCCAAAGCGATTTGGGCGGCCTACAATCGCTCGGTGGAATTAGGCCAGAATGACGACAAATAAGCCGTTTGTGAAAACGTGGACATAATAAAATCTATCAGTTACAATACGCTCTACAAAGTGACGTTTAGGTATCCATTCTGCCCCATCCTCCGGTCAGGATATTTTGTGCATTTTAGGAGATAACACTATGGCGCAAGCCACCGACAGCTTTTATCAGTCTATTCTTGAACAAATCAATAGTTACGAGTCCAGTGTCGAAGCCGTTGAAGTCGGCTATATAGAGGAAGTCGGCGACGGTATCGCCCGTGTTGCCGGGTTGGATAACATCAGCTTTAGCGAGTTGGTGCGCTTCTCCAACGGCACGATCGGCATGGCGTTTAACCTTGAGCGCGATAACGTCGGTGTTATCGTGATGGGTGAATACGACAACCTCAAAGAAGGTGACGAAGTTCGTCCGCTTGGGCGTATCGCGTCTGTGCCCGTTGGCATGGGCTTGGTAGGCCGCGTTGTGGACGCACTCGGCACACCGCTCGACGGCAAAGGCCCCGTCAAGTTTGATGAATACTACAATGTGGAACGCATCGCACCCGGCGTGATGGAACGCCAGAGCGTAGACCGCCCCGTACAGACCGGCATCATGGCGATTGACGCGATGATCCCCGTCGGGCGTGGTCAACGTGAGCTAATCATCGGCGACCGTCAAACCGGCAAGACCGCCATTGCCATCGACACCATCCTGAACCAAAAAGGGCAGGATATGTACTGCATTTACGTCGCCATCGGCAAGCGTAAAGGCGAAGTCGCCCGCATCCAGGCCTTGCTGGAAGAATACGGCGCGATGGAATACACCACCATCGTCGTTGCTTCCGCTTCAGACCCGGCGGCGCTCAACTACATTGCCCCTTATTCCGGGTGCGCCATTGGTGAGTGGTTCATGGAAAACGGCAAGGACGCACTTGTGGTCTATGATGACCTCTCCAAGCACGCTTGGGCGTATCGTCAGGTCTCCTTACTCATGCGCCGCCCACCCGGGCGCGAAGCCTATCCCGGCGATGTCTTTTACCTCCACAGCCGCTTGCTGGAACGCGCCGCACAGTTGAGCCAGGAACGCGGCGGCGGTAGCTTGACCGCGCTCCCCGTCATCGAAACTCTGCTCGGTGACGTGTCCGCCTTCGTGCCCACCAACGTTATTTCCATCACCGACGGCCAGATTTACCTCGAATCCGACCTGTTCTATTCCGGCCAGCGCCCCGCGCTAAACGTCGGTATCAGCGTGAGCCGCGTCGGTGGTGCCGCCCAGACCAGCGCCATGAAGAAAATCGCAGGCGGTATGCGTCTGGAATTAGCACAGTTCCGTTCTTTAGCCGCGTTCGCACAGTTCGGTTCAGACCTTGACCGCGCCACCCAACGCCAGCTAGATCGCGGTCTGCGCCTTACGGAACTGCTCAAGCAGAACCAGTACAGCCCGGTATCTTTGGCGGATCAAGTCGCCGTTATTTATGCAGGTACAACCGGCTACTTGGATGACGTTCCGGTGGAGCGTATTAAAGAATGGCAGAATAACTTCTACCGCTTCTTCGTCACCCAACACGCCGAAACACGCGACAAACTTCAGGAACAGAAGAAGTTAACAGACGAAATCGTAGAAGGCGTTAAAAAGGCGATTACCGACTTTAACGCGAACTGGAGCTAAGGAGTAAACCATGCCCAGTTCACGCGAAGTAAAAAACCGTATTCGCAGTGTTAAGAATATCGGTCAAATCACCCGTGCGCTGGAGGCTGTTTCTGCCTCCCGCGTGCGTAAAGCGCAGGCTAAAGTGCTTGCCAGCCGCGATTATGCCTACAAAGCGATGGAAATTCTCATGAATATTCAGGCGGCGACGGCGGGCGGTGGGTCACTCCATCCCTTGTTGTCCCAGCGTGAAGAGATTAAAACCATCATGATTGTGCTGGTCACGTCAGATCGCGGCCTGTCCGGTGCGTTCAATGGCAATATTATCCGCGTGGCCCAACGCTTTGCGGATAGAATGGGCAAGCCTGTTCAGTGGGTCACAGTCGGGCGCAAAGGCCGCGATGCGATGGTGCGCGCAGGCGTCAACGTCGTCGCGGAATTCACCGACATCCCCGACGAACTTACCATCCGCGATATATCGCCCGTGTCCCAACTGGCGAAGGACGCCTTCCTCAGTGGTCAGGTGGATGATGTCTACATCGCTTATACTGATTTTATCAACACCCTCACGCAACGCCCGTCTGTATTGGGTTGGTTGCCGATGGTTCCGCATGATGTCAGCCAGTTCGAGCACATCCGCAACTTTGCGGAAGTCGGTGGCACAAGTGGGCAGGATTACGAGTTCGAGCCGAACCCGCAGGCCATCATTGAGGAAATCGTCCCGCGCTTTACCGACCTGGTGTTGTATCAGTGCTATCTGGAAAGCAAAGCCAGCGAGCATTCCGCCCGGATGGTTGCCATGCGTAACGCTTCCGACAACGCCGGGCAATTGGTGGATGACCTCACCCTCATCTATAACAAGGCACGCCAGGCCACCATCACCAACGAAATTCTGGACATCGTCGGCGGTGCGGAAGCCCTGCAAGACACGCTCGACAAAAAAGCGGCACGCATTTTAGACGCGGCAAAAGATGCCAGAATTCTGGCGCAGGTCTCGGCTGTCAGCCCGCAACCCGTCGCGCCTAAGTCGTCTTCCGCCACCGATAACCTCACCAAAATTGAGGGCATCGGCAAGAAGATGGACGCCGCGCTCAAGGCCGCCGGAATCACCACTTTCGCTCGTCTTGCTCAGGCGACCGATGAAGAACTGCAAGCCGCGCTGGAACAAGCCGGGTTGCGCTTTGCCCCCAGCCTGCCCACATGGTCTCGGCAAGCCGGGTTTGCCGCCGCCGATGACTGGGACGGCCTTAAACAATATCAGGACGAACTCGTCGCCGGGCGCGAAGCCTAACGACGGCGGATATCAGGAGAGAAACGACGAATGATTGAGAAAAAAGGTTATGTCGCCCAGGTATTGGGTAATGTGGTAGACGTTGAATTCCCCTCCGGCAACCTGCCGCAGATTTTTGAGGCTATCCGTGTGCCGCTTGGCGATAACGTGGAAGACCTCATCCTCGAAGTGCAGATGCACTTGGGCGAGAACATGGTACGCACTGTGGCGATGGACACCACCGACGGCCTCCGCCGCAAAGTGCCCGTTTATTCCACCGGGCAGAATATCACCGTGCCTGTGGGCGAAGCCTCACTAGGCCGCGTGTTCAACGTGTTAGGCCGTCCCATCGACAACGGCGCGGCTGTGCCGGATAGCGTCCCCCGCCGCGAAATTCACGCCACTGCCCCCGCATTTGAGGAGCAAAACACCAGTCTGGAAGTCTTCGAGACCGGCATGAAGGTCATTGACCTTGTCGCCCCCATGACGCGCGGTGGCAAGACCGGCATTTTCGGTGGCGCGGGCGTCGGCAAGACCGTGACCATTCAGGAACTCATCAACTCCATTGCCACCCAGCATAGCGGCTTGTCTGTGTTCGCTGGGGTAGGGGAGCGCACCCGCGAAGGGACTGACCTTTACTACGAAATGAAGGAATCCGGCGTGCTGGATAAACTGGCGATGGTCTTCGGCCAGATGAACGAGCCGCCCGGCGTGCGCCTGCGCGTTGCCCTCAGTGGCTTGGCAATGGCGGAATTCTTCCGCGATCAAGGCAAGGATGTTCTGCTCTTTATTGATAACATCTTCCGCTATTCACTCGCCGGTGCGGAAGTCTCCGCGCTCTTAGGCCGTATGCCTTCTGCGGTAGGCTATCAACCAACCCTTGCCGACGAGATGGGGCAATTGCAGGAACGCATCACCTCCACCCGCACCGGCGCTATCACGTCCATGCAGGCCGTTTACGTCCCCGCAGACGACTACTCAGACCCTGCGCCTGTGGCCGTGTTCACCCACCTGGACGGAACCATCGCGCTAGAGCGTGCCATCGCCGCGCGCGGCCTCTTCCCGGCGGTTGACCCGTTAAACAGCACCAGCAAGATTCTTGACCCGCTCATCATCGGTGAAGAACACTACCGTACAGCGCGTGAGGTTCAGCTTGTGCTACAACGCTACAAAGACCTGCAAGACATCATCGCCATCTTAGGCGTGGATGAACTCAGCGCCGATGACCGCGCTTTGGTCGCTCGTGCCCGTAAGATTGAGCAATTCCTCAGCCAGCCGATGGTTGTTGCGGAGCAGTTCACCGGGCGCGAAGGCAAATACGTTAAAATCAAGGATACCGTGCGCGGCTTCCGCATGATTTTGGACGGCGAAGTCGATCACATCTCAGAGCAATTATTCTACATGACCGGGACGATTGACGACGTTCTGCAACGTTACGAAGAAGCTGAAAAGGCGGAGGCGTAATTGCCCCCGTCCTACCATTGGAGGACAGAATGCCGATTCATGTAGAAATCGTATCACGCGAACAAAAAGTGTTTGAAGAACTCGAAGCCGACATGGTGCTCATTCCCGCCGCAGAAGGGCAGATGGGCGTCTTGCCCCGTCACGCGCCCACCGTTGCTTCGCTTGGCTTTGGCGAGTTAATCGTCAAGAAGGGCAACGCGCAAGAGAGCTTCGCCATCTTCGGCGGCGTCGTGGACGTGCGTCCTGGTAAAGTCGTTGTCCTGGCGGAAATTGCGGAGTCGACCTTCAGCATCGACGTTGAAGCGGTAGAAGCCGCCCGCGCCCGTGCCCAAAAACTGCTGTCAGAGGGCGTGCCGGAAAACGAAAAACGCGGAGCCGCCTTAGAACTCCGCCGCGCAACGCTGGAGCTTCAACTGGCACGCAAGGTCAGGTCGAGTGGGTCTTCCATTCTCCGCATCCTGGACGAAGACGAGACCAACGGCAGTTAAACCTTAGATAGATATTGACTAACCGCCGCCCGGAGGGAGTGCTACTTCTTCCGGGCGTTGCTTTTCTTGCCTTATACGTGTATAACATCTAGCGATACATTACCGCCCTTACACGGTTTTCCTGTTGAAGTGAGATAAGAATATAATGCCATTGTTCAGCAAAGACCTTGGAATTGATCTCGGCACAGTCAACGTGCTCATCTATGAAAACGGTCAAATCGTCCTGCAAGAGCCTTCCCTTGTGGCTGTTGCCACCGAAGAAGATGATCGCGGACGCATTAATGTGATGGAAATCGGCCAGCCTGCCCGCGAGATGATGGGGCGGGTATACGAAGAGGATATTCAAATCGTCCGCCCCCTGCAAAACGGCGTGATTGCGGATTATGAAGTTGCGGAGTTCATGCTCCGTTATTTCATGAGCAAGGTTGCCGGGCGGATGCGTATGTTTCGCCCCCGCGTCATGATTTCCGTGCCGCATGGCGCCAACGGCGTAGAGCGCCGCGCCGTCCACGAGGCCGCCATGGCCGCCGGAGCGCGTGAAGCCTTCATGATTTGGGAGCCACTCGCCGCCGCTATTGGGGCCGGGTTGCCTGTTGCCACCCCCGCCGGGGATATGATTGTCAACATCGGCGGCGGCATTACCGAAGCCGCAGTCATCAGCATGAATAACATCGTCCGTGCCCATAGCGGGCGTTTTGGCGGCCTTCGCTTGGATGATGGCATCATCACCTACGTCCGCCGCAAATATAATCTCGTCATCGGCCAACCCACTGCGGAAGCCATCAAAATTCAAATCGGCGCCGCCATCGACCAGCCCGAAGAGATGACAATGGAGATTCAAGGCCGCGATAACGTCACCGGCTTGCCCCGTACCGTTACCATGACCACTGGCGAAGTTGTGGAAGCCTTGCAGGAGCCGCTTTATTCCATTCTAGGCGTCATCAAAGAGGTACTCAGCGACACCCCGCCGGAACTCGCCTCAGACATCATCGACAGAGGCATCACCTTAACGGGCGGTGGCGCGTTACTGCGCGGCATTGACGATTACATCACCAAACATACCGGCGTCCCCGCCTACCGTGCGGAAAGTCCCATGATAGCCGTCGCTGTCGGGGCAGGCCGCGCTCTGGAAGACCAATCCATCCTCAAGCGCCTCACCCTCAATAGCTTCTAATTGGTTTTTTCATAATTCCACACAAAACGCATACACAAACATGGGCTGACCAGGCGCGTCAGCCCATGCAATCATACACTTATAGTTTATAGAGTCATGGCATAAAGCGGAATTAAGCTCCAACCGCCGAGATTTACTTCAGGTAGTAAGTCATACGCTGTAGGTGTAAAACGGGGTCAATATACTGTACATGCACGTTATCCGGTACGTTCAGGTTGATGGGCGCATAGTTCAAAATCGCCCGTACACCCGCCTTCACCAGCGTATCCGTAACACTTTGCGCGTGTTGCGCGGGCACGGCAATCATCGCCACGCGGATGTTTTTCTCCTCCACCACCGCCGCCAGCTTGTCCATAGCTTGCACGGTCACGCCGCCTATCTCCGTCCCGATCTTATCCGGTGAAGCGTCGAAGATACACGCAATATGAAAGCCTCTGTCCATAAATCCTTTGTAGTTGCCTACCGCGTGTCCTAGGTCGCCCGCGCCTACCAGCGCCACTTCCCATTCACGGTTAACCTGCAACACTTGCCTCAGCTTTTCCTCAAGATACGCGATTTGGTAGCCTGTACCTTGTTTCCCAAAGCCGCCGAAGTGCGATAAATCCTTGCGAATTTGCGCCGAACTAATACCAAGTCGTCGCCCTAGCTCATGCGATGACGTGACCTCATAGCCTTCTTGTGTTAATCGGTTCAACGCCCTCAGATAAACGGGCAGGCGACCGATAACAATATCTGGAATGTTGTTATTGGCCGGGTTAGATGCCATACGCGCTTGCTCCTGCTTGTCGTGTGTGCATCTGTGCCTCAATGCACAAACGCGATGCAACAGTTTACCACCCTTGTAAGCGATAATCTAGTATGCGCTAACAGAATCAAAAACGGATGAGCTGTGCGCCCATCCGCCTGTAATTTGCCGCTTTTCTGCTTATTCCGTAGTAATCGGAATTCGATTCAAGTCCGGGTTTGCTTGTTCAATAACCGCGAAGTCCGCGCTCACCCAGCCAGTTGTTCCGTTGTAGTTTACCTGCCACCAGGTAGCACGGGTATTCCGCCCCACAATGTTGACTGTGACGTTCTGCGGCACAATCAGGATTCTGCCGAAGCTCGT
>DAIMZF010000118.1:0-10441 GCA_036734085.1 Aggregatilineales bacterium | reverse complement strand
CCGTCATGAGTGGATAATGGCCTTCGCTGAATCAATAGCTTGAAGGCCATTATTGAGATAAATAACGTTAGAACAATCCCCAATCATCTGCAACACCATCTTCCATCATGCTAGGATCCCACATTTCTAATCCCATCTCAATTGTCGTGGGGGTTCCCAGATGTTCCTGTGCCGTGCGGCGTGTTTGCTCCAGCAATTGCGGCGCGTAAGGGCAGAAAGGGGTGGTCATAATCATGGTGATGTGGGCGTTGCTCTCCTGGATGTCAAGGTCACGCACCAGTCCTAGCTCAATGATATTCATACCGATTTCCGGGTCTACAACTGCACGTAAGGCTTCGCGCAGAGCATCTTCTTTAGTTTGTGTATCGTCACTCATAGAAAAATATCCTCAATTACTTGCTTGATTAGCTTATGCTGGATGGTAACATAACCTATAAGCGGCGTCAATTTTGTAGATACGGATAAGCGAAAATATCTGGCTAAAATGAGTCTTCTCTGATAATTTTTATCACATGTATCATAAATATTGACAAGGCGTTCCGACGGTTGTTATACTGGCAGTAGTTAACCTGTAGGTATACAATAAATTTAACTGGCATTAAAACCTGCAATCAATTATAAGGAGGATGTTCCCCTGATGGGTGTGACACTAGAAATCAAGAACCTGCACGCAAAAGTCGAAGGCGAAGACAATGAGATTTTGCGTGGCGTGAACTTAACTATCAAGCAAGGTGAAGTCCACGCTATGATGGGTCCCAATGGCTCTGGTAAAAGCACGCTGGCTAATGTGCTGATGGGCAACCCAGCGTATGAAGTAACCGGCGGCGACATTCTGCTGGACGGCGAAAGCATCCTGGAAATGGAAGCTGACGAGCGTAGCCGTGCCGGGCTTTTCCTGGCGTTCCAGTATCCTGTAGCTATTCCTGGTGTAACGGTGGCGAACTTCCTGCGCCATGCCATTAATGCCCGTATGAAGCAGGATGACCCCGAAAGCAAAGGGATTTCCATCCCGGCGTTTCGTCGCATGATGATCGAGAAGATGGACAAGCTGAAGATGGATCATAGCTTTGCCGGACGTTACCTGAATGATGGCTTTAGCGGTGGCGAGAAGAAACGTGCCGAAATTTTACAAATGGGGGTCTTAGAGCCAGCCATTACGATTTTGGATGAGACCGACTCTGGACTAGACATTGACGCCCTGCGTATTGTGGCAGAAGGCATCGCCACGTTGAAAGGGCCGGATTTGGGCGTGTTAGTGATTACGCATTACCAACGGATTTTGAACTACATCCAGCCCGACCAGGTGCATGTGATGTTTCAGGGTCGGATTGTGGAGAATGGCGGCGCAGATTTAGCACTGACGCTGGAAGAAAAAGGCTATGATTGGATTCGTGAGAAGTACGCCGACCCTGTAAGCTAATTAGCATGAGGATGGTTTAACACTATGGCAGAATATGTTCCAAGTGAGAAGCAATTAACAGATGATGAAAGCTCCCTGCGCGATGTACGCGGAGATTATGATACAAACTATGGCTTTCATGATGATGATGTGACCTATAGCTTCATCGGCGAAAAAGGCATTAATGCCGAAGTTGTGCGGCAAATCAGCCAGATGAAGGGCGAGCCACAGTGGATGACAGACATCCGGCTAGAGGCATATGAACACTTTGCCGCACGTCCTACACCGCAGTGGGGTGGGGGTGGCTTGCTGGATGAACTTGATTATGACGATATTTTCTATTACGTCCGTGCAACAGATAAATCTGAGCGTAGCTGGGATGATGTGCCGCCAGAAATCAAGGACACGTTCGACAAGTTAGGCATCCCGGAAGCAGAAGCAAAGTTCCTGCAAGGGGTCAGCGCCCAGTACGACTCTGAGTCGGTGTATCACAATCTACGCAAGGACTTAGAAGACAAAGGCGTTATCTTCCTGGATATGGATAATGCTCTGCGCGAATATCCAGAACTGGTGCGCGAATACTTCGGCACGATTATCCCGTATGACGACAATAAATTCTCTGCATTGAATACCTCTGTTTGGTCGGGTGGGTCGTTCATCTATGTGCCGCCCGGTGTGCATGTAGAGATGCCGTTACAGGCTTATTTCCGCATCAATACCCAGAACATGGGGCAGTTCGAGCGCACGCTCATCATCGTGGATGAAGGCGCGTTCGTGCATTATGTAGAAGGCTGTACTGCGCCGACTTATAGCTCCGATAGCCTGCACAGTGCCGTTGTGGAGATTATCGTCAAAGAAGGTGGGCGTTGCCGTTATACAACGATACAGAATTGGTCTAACAATGTGTATAACCTTGTGACCAAGCGCGCTGTTGCAGATAAAAACGCCACAATGGAATGGGTGGATGCTAACTTAGGCAGTAAACTGACGATGAAGTACCCGGCGGTTATCCTGCGGGGTGAAGGCGCACATGGTGAAGTGCTTTCTATCGCGTTTGCTGGCAAGGGGCAACATCAGGATGCTGGCGCGAAAATCACGCATTTAGCACCCAATACCACCAGCCAAATCATCAGCAAATCTATCAGTAAGGATGGCGGACGTGCTAGCTATCGCGGCTTGCTAAAGATTGTTGAAGGCGCAGACAATTGCAAGAGCAATGTAGTGTGCGATGCGCTATTGTTGGACGATAAAAGCCGTTCCGACACATATCCTTATATCGAAGTTGACGCCAAGCGCGTGACAATGGGGCATGAGGCTTCGGTCAGCAAAGTGGGTGAAGACCAACTCTTCTATTTGATGAGTCGTGGCCTAAGCGAAGATGAAGCAAATGCGATGGTGGTCAACGGCTTCCTGGAGCCATTGGTAAAAGAACTGCCGATGGAATATGCGCTTGAGATGAACCGTCTGATTAAGATTCAGCTTGAAGGTTCAATCGGCTAGATAAACACAATACGGGTGATGGGCGAATAAATAGACGGCCATCACCCGTTTACCGGAAAAATAAAAAAGGAGGAAACGCCTGTGGTGGTTGCTACCAGACGCCGCAGTTCCGCGCCAAGCGCCCCTAGCTATACGCTGGATGACGTTAAGGCACTGAGCGATGCAAACGACGAACCCCAATGGTTACGCGAAGCCCGTGAATCCGCTTGGGAATTATACGAAGAATTACCGATGCCTACTTTGAACGATGAAGAATGGCGTCGGACGGACTATAGCCGCATCCACTGGGATGAGGCGGATAAAATCATCCACGCAAATGGCGTGACGGCAGATGCTGTCCCGGCGGCCAACCGTGAACCGCTTGTCGGTGAGGCGCAAGGTGGCACGATGATTTTTGTGGATGGCAAACTGGTTCATTATCAATTTGATGAAGAGCTAAAGGCGCAAGGTGTCATCTTCACAGATTTGAGGACGGCGGCGCGGGAAAACGAGGCGCTTGTCCGTGCAAATTTGATGATGAAAGCTGTTAAACCGACAGATGGCAAGTTTGCCGCGCTTCATGCCGCTTTGTGGACACATGGCGTTTTTCTGCATGTGCCGCGCAACAAAGCGGTGGAGCAACCTTTCCATGTGATTATGTATAACACCAAACCCGGTGCCACATTAGGCCATGTGCTGACTGTTATCGAAGAAAACGCCCAAGCCTTGATGCAGGTTGAATATGCGTCGGCCCAAGCGGATACACAATCAGCCTATATCGGTGTGACCGAACTCCTGCTTGGCGATGCCGCCAACTTGCAATATGTGAGCATCCAGGATTGGAACCGCAATACCTACGAATTTAGCCATCAGCGCGCCCGTGTGGGGCGTGATGCTAACCTTGACTGGATTATCGGCAACATGGGTAGCCAACTGACAAAGGCTTACCTGGAAATAGAAATTGATGGACAGGGTGCAAATGCCCGCATGAGCGGCTTTTTCTTCGCGGATAAAGACCAGCACTTTGACCTGGATACGCAACAAAATCACAATGCCGCGCTGACGACCTCCGACCTGTTGTTTAAGGGTGCGGCTAAGGATTATGCGCGCACGGTGTGGCAAGGCATGATTAAGTCCTTGCCGAAGATGCAAAAAATTGATGGCTTCCAGGCGTGCCGTAACCTCCTGCTCAGCGAAGATGCCCGGATGGACGGTATTCCGGGTCTGGAAATCGAAGCTGATGACGTTGCTTGTTCACATGCGGCGACATTTGGCACGTTGGAGCAAGAGCCTATTTTCTACTTGATGAGTCGGGGTATCCCACGACCACAAGCGGAATTGATGGTTATTGAGGGCTTCTTCGACGAATTGCTAGACCGCGTTCCGTTTGAACGTGTGCGTGAACGGCTGATGCAGGCGATTGAAGCCAAGATTTTAAGCTAAATCTGCCTATCGTGATGTGATGTAATATAAAAATTGAGAGGGCGTTGTCGAATTATAGACGCGCCCTCTCAGTGTCATAGGGGGTAAATCTGATGGTTTATGATGTGGCGCGACTCCGCGCAGATTTTCCGATATTGGCTCAAGAGCATAGTGCTGGCAATCCATTGGTATATCTGGATAACGGCGCATCCAGTCAACGACCTGAAGCGGTGATTGAGGCGATGAATGATTACTACCGTCGCTACCATGCGAATGTGCATCGGGGCATCCACAAATTAAGCGAACTTGCGACAACAGCCTATGAGCAATCACGGGTGAAGGTGCAGAAGTTTATCAACGCCGCTAGTGAAAAAGAGGTTATCTTTACACGCGGCACAACAGAAGCAATTAATCTTGTGGTGCAGGCATGGGGCAGGGTCAACCTGAAGGCGGGCGATGTGGTCATCGCTACGGAGATGGAACATCACGCGAATATTGTGTCATGGCAGATTTTAGCGGCGGAGAAAGGCTTTTCCATCAAGTACATCCCGGTGCTAGAAGATGGCACACTTGATATGGCGACGTTCGACACATGGCTAAAGAACGAACCGGTGAAGATGGTTGCCGTGATGCACGCCTCTAACGTGCTGGGGACGATTAACCCGATAGCGGAGATGGCGCGCAAGGCGCATGACACAGGTGCTTTAATCCTCGTGGATGGCGCGCAGAGTGTGCCGCATATGACTATTGATGTGCAAGTGTTGGATGTTGATTTCTTCGCGTTTAGCGGGCATAAGATGTGTGGGCCAACCGGGATTGGGATATTATACGGTAAGCAGGCTATCCTTGAGGCAATGCCGCCCTTTATGGGTGGGGGTGATATGATTGATCGTGTTACATTGGCAGGCAGTACATGGAACGAACTACCGTATAAATTTGAGGCAGGTACGCCGAGCATTGCGGAAGCTATCGGGCTAGGGGTAGCAGTGGATTATTTATGCGATGTCGGTATGGATGCCATCCATACCCATGAACAGGAATTGGTAAACTATGCTTACGAGAAAATCCACCAATTAGACGGTGTGACGGTTTACGGCCCGGCAGAGCGAGGTGGCATCGTGGCATTTAACGTCGCTGGGATGCACGCGCATGATGTCGCACAAGTGCTGGATGCTGAGGGCATCGCGGTACGTTCAGGCCATCATTGTACGCAACCACTACATGATAAGCTAGGTATCCCCGCGACGGCACGCGCAAGTTTTTATCTGTACAATACGCGTGATGAAATTGACCATCTGACACACGCTTTGCAGAGAACAATTCGTGATTTTGTGAGGTGATTTTAATGAATAATGCTTTGCAGAAGGCAAAGATTTTTCTGGATGAAGTGCAGGAAACGTTCGCTTTGCTTGATAATCGCAGAGACAGACTAGAAACTCTTTACGAATATGGTAATGAGCTTAACCCTATGGATGAGCAACTCCGGGATAATGAGCATCTTGTTCCCGGTTGTGCATCGGCTACTTATGTTACTTTGACCGTAGACAACGGGTACGTGAAGTTCATTACGGATTCGGGGTCGTTGATGTCTAAAGGGTATCTTTATATCCTGACAACTGCGCTTAATGGCTGTACGGTGGAGCAGATAGCCAAAGACGCTGAACCCATCATCATGGGCTTTGCACAAGGGGCGGAAATTAGCAGACTCGGCACAACACAATCGCGGACGAATGCGTTCGTCAATATTTATAATTTCATGCGTCGGCGAGCGATAGAGTATTTAGCGCAAACTAACTAAAATTAACTAAAGGGAAGCAGAATGACAGAGTTTGTCATAGTGGCGAGCGTGGATGAATTAGCGCCGGGTGGTGAGCCGCTTGTGGTGGATATAAACCGGCGTTGGGTGGCGGTTTATAATGTTGACGGAACTTATTACGCCATTGAAGACCGATGCACACATGACGATGGGCCATTGGCTGAAGGTGAATTAACAGGTTGTGTTGTTAAGTGTCCGCGTCATGGCGCAAGGTTTGACATTATGACGGGTGAGGTACTTAGTGGCCCGGCAGGTACAGTCGATGTGCCAACCTATGAGGTGCGTGTGATGAATGGTCAAATACAGATTGGCGCACGGCGGAAGTAATTTTATGACTCTATTTGAAGCAATCCGAGAGAAAAAAACATTGGTCTTTGGGCATCGGGGCGCGAGCGCCTATGCGCCGATGAACACACTCCCTGCATTTGAACTAGCGGCGGAACTTGGCGCGGATGGGGTGGAGCTTGATGTACACCGTAGCGTAGACGGCCATGCTGTGATTTTGCATGACTTCACGGTGGATGGCACAACTGATGGTAAAGGCGACATCAGACAGATGACGCTGGCACAAATTAAGCAATTGGATGCGGGAAGCTGGAAGGATGCTCAATTTGTGGGTGTGCGAGTGCCCACACTCGACGAAGTGTTTGAGGCTGTCGGGCATAAGTACTTCATCAATGTAGAAATCAAGTCACAGTCATTTCGTACGGATGGGGTAGAGCAGGTTGTCGCGCATGTTATTCACCGTCATAACATGGCGGAGCGAGTGATTGTGTCGTCTTTTAACCCGTTAGCTTTACGACGTTTTTATAATATCGCGCCTAATATTCCGCTTGGCTATCTGACTGCGCCAGATATTTCTTTGTTTACGCGGCTGTATGGGTTTGGTATGCAGTACCAAGCGTATCACCCTTATGAGAAAACGATTACACCGTCAATGATAGCGACGATGGCAAAGCGTGGCGTTATCGTGAACACATGGACGGTCAACAATCCTGAACGGGCACGAGAGTTAGCGCGGATGGGCGTGAGTGTCATTATCAGCGATAAGCCGGACGTAATCCGTGATGCCATCAATGCGTGAGATGTGGTGGCGCACCGTGCGTTTTGGCTTTCGATTGTTATATAACGAGATGGCCTTTACCTATGATAGGGTGAGCAAAATTGTTTCTTTAGGCGCATGGCGAGAGTGGCAACGGACGGCGCTCGATTTTTTGCCATCACCGGAGTGTGGACTCATCTTAGAGCTTGCTCACGGTACAGGTGATCTTCAGCTAGATTTGCACGCTCAGGGGTATGAGACCATTGGTTATGACTTATCCCCGTATATGGGACGAATTGCGAGTCGCAAACTACAAAAACGCGGCATCTCTCCGGTATTGTTGGTACGAGGATTAGCACAACAATTGCCCTTTGCGGCAGATACTTTCCCGGCCATTGTCTGCACATTCCCCACGCGCTTTATTTTCGAGCCAACAACGTTGACTGAAATACACCGGATATTACAGAATGAAGCCTATCTCATCGCTGTGTTGAACGGCCAACTGACCGGGAGAAATGCGCCGAGCAGGTTTATTGAGTGGCTTTACAAAATTACAGGACAACGCGCCGCCATTAACGATGATCGTGCGATTGATGACGCTTATGAATCGTTGAGTGGGGCATTATTGGACTATGGATTTTCCGCAGAATTGCGAATTATCCCCTGTGCGACAAGTAAGGCTACTGTGTTGCTTGCGCGGAAAATACCCCTAGCGTGAGGGGGAAACCATGCTATAATTCCAATATCTTCATATGGTGGGTGTAGCTCAGTAGGTCAGAGCGCCTGGTTGTGGCCCAGGAGGTCGTGGGTTCGAGCCCCATCACTCACCCCATTCAAGAGGCTTTCCGTTTTATTTGGAAAGCCTCTTTTGATTCATGGCTTATTGTCTGCGACGGATGCGGATGTTACGCCGCCGTAAAGTAACTCGTAGCCCGACAGACTTTTCGCGTTGCGTCGATGATTGATGAGTAGAGGCAACTTCTACGCGCGGGATAATCTGCGAGTCGGTAGGTGGGGGTGTTTGGCTCGTATTAGCATCTATTAGCTGGACGGCCTGCATCTGTTGGGTCTCGCTAGGCTTGGGCAGACCGAACAAATCAAACACGCTCATTGTAGAAGTGTCTGTAACGCTTGGCTCGTTCTCAATGAATTCCAGATGATATTGCTCTGTCTCGCTAGCTTCTGGCGATTGATAAGCGGGAACCTCTACACGCTTTGTACTGGGTGGCGTCGGTGGCGATTCCGCAGAGGAATCTGATGGGCGTGAGAATGCAGGCGTATCTTCCTCTGTGCGTGGTGGCTGGAAGATGTCATGACTTTGTAATGGTGCGGGTTGCTCCAGGTTGGACAGAAAATCCGGCTCTGCCATGGGTGGGGTGTTGTCCACAGCAGAGATGGCGAATGGATCAACTGATTCAATCTGCGCGGGTGGACGCGGTCGGGTGTCGCCTTCATCAATCGGCGGCTCATCAAACAAATTAGGGATTTCTGCCTCATCCGGTTGTCTGGTCTTTGTTTCATGGCGTGGCTTGTACTGGGCGCGGGCTTCGACATCTGGCGCTTCGCGGATAGCGGATTTTGATATATACGTCTTGGAGCCAGTAGCATCTGTGACGACACGCCACAAATTTTCTAAACTCTTGATAATATCGCCTTCTAAACCACGTCGTACACCGAGCGTGTTCCGTAACCCACTTAAAGCACCGCCGAGCTCGTACTCAAACACCCATTGAACGATAGTACCCTCATTGACTTCCTGTAAACGAAGTCGGCCACGATTATCGCGGAAAGGGATATTGCTATCTACGATTTGATAGGCATAGCCGACGTTTTCGTACCAGGCAGACACTTGTACCACATAGTCGCGCCCTTTGGGGCTTACAGCGCGATAGCGCATCCCTTGTCCCTGATGGTTAGTGGTCAAAAATGACACATCCCGACAGTTAACTTGCCATTGTGGGTTACGTTCCATTGTGCTGACAATGCCCCAGATGACTTCTGGAGATGCGGGGATTAAAATACGTTGGTCGATTATGTTCATAGGTTGCCTTTTAAAGCGTGTTTTAAACACCAAGTTTATGTTAAACTTGCGTAGAATTGTACCACAATGTCAAAGGGAAAAAATTGCCCAGCCCAACACTCACCTTTGCTTTCATCCTTGCTACATTGTACGGCGCGGCATTTCACCTGGTTGTGGGGGGGGATGTACGACGCCTGGCTTTATTTTTAATGGCTGGTTGGCTTGGCTTTTTGCTTGGGCAAATGGTCGGCGTTATTGTGGACTTCCGGTTATTCAGCGTCGGGCCAGTGCGTATTATTCCAGCGACATTAGGCGCTGTAGTGGCTTTATTCTTTGTACAGATTGTTATTCTACGAACTGTAAAATCCTGAAGGGTGTAAGATGGTGAATGAACCAGCACAACCAGAAAGCCACGAGGATGATGACGGTGGCTTAGGTTTTTTAAAGTGGATGTTTATATTTGCGGGCGGTGTGGCCGCACTCATTGCTGGCATCTTTCTAATCGGTTTTGTTATCTCCCTGGCTTCTCCGTCGGATATTACCGCTACACGCATTAGAATGATCCGTGATGTTTTCATCATCTTGCTAGCACTGGAATTTATCCTCATTGTGTTGGCATTGGTGGTGCTTATTCTGCAAATTACCCGCCTGATTGCGATGTTACGCGATGAGATAAAACCCATTATGACGGATGCGCGTGATACAGTAGATACAGCAAAAGGCACAGCGCAGTTTGTCGGCCAAAACGTTGCTCGGCCTGTCATCGGCGTAAGCGCGTTTATGGCGGGATTATTGGCTTTTTTACGGGAAATTGGTGGCATTCGGCGGGCTGTCCGCAAAGAGCCTCAACGGGGTGAAGAGAGCAACGACGATGGCTCGTAAACGCTTAGATGAAGGTATTGCTTTTTCCGGGTTTATATTGGGTGTTGTCGCTGGGAGTGTGTGGGGCCTCATACGTGGGCCTCGTATACGCCTTAAACCAGAAGACATATCCCAACCGGGTGAATTGATGCGCTCTGTTTTGCCGAAAGATTCTTTGCAACAGAGCATTGCAGAAGGCAAGACTGTTGCCCGACGTGTACGGCAGGTGGGTGAGGGTTAATATAAGTGGTTCCTAATCGGCCTCGATGTGTTGTAAAGCCTGCGGAATAGCACGAACCACATCCCCTGCCATAACTGCACGCCGATTGCCTAACTGCTCGGCGGCGATAAGACCGCATAAGCCCTGTATATAAGCGCCACAAACGGCGGCTCGGTGAGCCT
>DAIMZF010000117.1:0-10512 GCA_036734085.1 Aggregatilineales bacterium | reverse complement strand
ACATCGACCCCTTCCCGCAGTAAACATTCCATCACAATTTCTGCGCCACTGAGTAGCATAGAATAAGCTCCTTAAATAATTCGTTAATCGCCGTTAGCAAGCTCGGATTTACGGACGTGGGTTAGCCAACCATGACGATCTGGTTGCTGGCCGGAAGTAATGCCAAAGAATTCTTGTTGGACTGCTTTTGTAATCGGACCCGGTTTGCCCGTCCCTACAGGCAGGCGGTCAACAGAACGGATGGGAGTTACTTCGGCGGCAGTACCCGTGAAGAACATCTCGTCTGCTAAATAAAGCATGTCACGGGGGATAGATTCAAAACGTATTTCGTAGCCTAAATCCTTGAGAATTGTCAGCACACTATCGCGGGTAATCCCCATCAGGATAGAAGCCCAATTGCCGGGTGTGTATACCACGCCATTGTATACAACAAACAAATTCTCGCCTGCGCCTTCGCTCACATAACCGTTTACATCAAGCCCTATGCCCTCTGTAAAGCCGTTATCTTTAGCTTCCATTGTGATGAATTGGCTGTTGACGTATTGTCCGCCGATTTTCGCCAGAGATGCGGTCGTGCCGGGCGCGAGTCTCCGCCAGGAGCTTACTTGTACGTCCACCCCATTATCAATAGCCTCACTCCCAAGATACCGCCCCCAATCCATCGTCATAATGTACATCTCGGTCGGGGCGCGGCGACCATCCACACCAAGCGGGCCCGCCCCACGAAAGGCAATTGGACGAATGTAGGCGGATTCCAAGCCATTACGATCAATCAACTCTACAATCGCCGCATCCAGTTGTTCCGACGTGAACGAGAACTGCATCCGCGCAATTTTACAACCGCTTATCAGTCGCTCGGTATGCTCTGTCAAACGGAAGACTGCGGGGCCATCTGGCGTTGCATAGGCTCGTACGCCTTCAAACACGCTAGAGCCATAGTGGATTGCATGGGTGGTTACGTGTACAGTCGCGTCTTCCCATTTGATAAAGTTGCCATTATGCCAAACATACTGCGTACTCATCAGGATTCCTTTCATCACATCGGCAAAAAAAAACCCCCCGTTGCTTGGGAGGCTTTCTGGAATTTTACACTCGCTTAAACCGTGTAGTCGCCACCCAAGCATTAAAACCCATCGCTAATAAGGATGAGTACGAGAATGTCAATAATGACTACATTGTTGGTTTGGTGTGCCGAAAATTGGGCAGACATGCAATTACTTCCATGTGTTAATGTTTCTGGTTACATATAATAGGGTAACCAGCTTTTGATGTTCTGTCAATGTATCTGTTGCGATGAGTAAAAGTTCATATAGAATAACCGTGATTTATTGTGCAAGTCAGACAATTATTGTATCGAAAAAGACTTTATCCATGCCTGCGCTTGCTCAATCTGTTGGGCAACAGCCTTCGGCGCGGTTCCACCTTGCGCGGCGCGGCGCGCTAAGGAGCGGTCAAAGTCGAGCCAGTCGAAGACATCAAGGGCAAATAATTCATGTATCGCCTGATAATCTTCTAGCGCAAGATCAAGAAATGTACATTGGCGCTCCGCACAAATTAACACCACTTGACCAATAACATGATGCGCCTTGCGGAACGGTAGCCCTTTATCCACCAGATATTCCGCCAAATCAGTAGCAAGTAGCTCTACTTGCAAACTTTCGCGCATTTTAGCAGAGTTGATCTTCAAGGTGTGGATGATAGCTGTCAATACAGGCAACAACGCTTGCAGGGTATCAAAGACATCAAATAGTGGTTCTTTATCTTCTTGCAGGTCTTTATTGTAACCACTTGGAAGCCCTTTAAGCGTGGTCAAAAATCCAGTAAGTTGACCGATAATACGGCCACTTTTACCGCGCATGAGTTCCATTGGGTCAGCATTACGCTTCTGCGGCATCAGGCTAGAGCCTGTACTATAGCGGTCATCTAATGTGACGAATGCAAAAGCAGGATTGCTATAGATGATTAAATCCTCTGCCAAGCGGCTAAGATGCACCCCCACCAACGACATCGCATAAAGCGCATCCGCTACAAAATCACGATCACTGACGCTATCTAAACTATTCTGGCTGACGGACAGAAAGCCGAGTTCTTGTGACATCCACACACGGTCTATGGCAAAGGGAGAGCCGGCTAATGCCCCAGAACCCAGTGGAAGGACTGCCGTCCGACGATAGGAGTCCCGTAAGCGATCACGGTCACGGGCAATCATCCAGAAGAAGCTCATCAGCCAATGAGCAACCGAGATAGGCTGTGCCGGTTGCATATGTGTATAGCCCGGCATGACAGTTTTTATATGAGGGTTTGCCAGTGCGATGAGTTCTTCCTGCATCGCCGCTAAAGACCTGTCTAATCGTTGAATAGCACGCATAACCCACAGCCGAAAATCCGTCGCCACCTGGTCGTTGCGGCTTCGGCCAGTATGGAGTTTGCCGCCAACCTCACCGATTAATTCAGTTAAGCGTCGCTCGACTGCGGTGTGTATGTCCTCATCGCTGGGTAGAAGTGAAAATTGGTTGCTTTCAAATTCTGCGCGGACTTGCCCCAGCCCGCGCAGAATTCCCTCCACTTCTGTAGTCGTCAAAACATCAGCACGTCCCAGCGCCTGAGCATAAACCATGCTCCCTTCAATATCTTCCGCATAAAAGCGTTGGTCAAAGCCGATACTATCATTCAATATGCGGAGTGCATCATCCGCTTGTTGGTTAAATCTCCCACCCCATAAAGCCATAAGCTAAAGACTCCTAATCACGCTTGAATTTTGAGTAGTCCGGTTTACGATAGCGGCTTTGTCCGCCACCGTCGATATTTAAGAGCGCCTCCACCTTCATGGGCAGGCCAAACAAGTGAATAAAGCCTTCGGCATGTTGTTGATTGTAAACATCTTCAGCGCCAAAAGAGGCGTAATCTTCACGATAGAGGCTATAGTCGCTCTTGCGTCCGGCAATGATGACATTGCCCTTATAGAGTTTTAGCCGGACAGAGCCAGTGACTTGTTCTTGTGTAATACGCACAAAAGAGTCTAACGCTTCCCGTAAGCGCGTGTACCACAGGCCGTTATAAACCAACTCGGCATACTTGACAGAGACAAAATCTTTAAAGTGCATGGTGTGTTTATCCATGCAGATGCTTTCCAGTGCTTGATGTGCCCGCAAAAGTAATGTCCCTGCGGGTGTCTCGTACACACCATGACTCTTCATCCCTACAAGGCGATTTTCCACAATATCTGCCCGCCCAACGGCGTGCTTGCCTGCAAGTTTATTGAGCACGCGATAGAGTTTTACCGGGTCTAGTTTTTCACCATCCACACTAACGGGGTGTCCTTGCTCGAAGCCAATTTCTACATATTCAGGTGTATCAGGGGCTTGTTCCGGGCTGACTGTGAGCTTATACATCCCCTCTTCTGGCTCGTTCCAAGGGTCTTCCAGCAAACCACCTTCATGGCTCATGTGGAAAATGTTCCGGTCACGGCTGTAAATGTCTTTTTCCGTTTGAGAAACGGGCACACCATAACGTGTTGCGTAGGCTAATGCATCTTCACGACTACGGATATCCCATTCGCGCCAGGGAGCGATTGTCTTGAGTTTAGGATTAAGCGCCATTGTCGTAAGCTCAAAGCGAACCTGGTCATTGCCTTTGCCCGTGCACCCGTGTGCTACGGCGTCCGCGCCTTCCTGCTCGGCGATCTCTACCATGTGTTTAGCGATGAGAGGCCGTGCAAAGGATGTACCAAGCAGGTACTCACGCTCATAGACTGCACCCGCCTGCATCGTCGGAAACACAAAATCCAGCAAGAATTCTTCCTGTAAATCCCGGATATATAGCTTGGATGCACCAGAAGCCAATGCTTTTTCGTTTAAGCCGTCTAATTCATCATCTTGCCCTAAATCCGCCGTAAAACAAATAACTTCGCATCCGTAGTTTTCTTTTAGCCATGGGACAATCACAGATGTGTCTAGTCCACCACTATAGGCCAGGACAACCTTGTTTACTTTTTGCTTGCTCATTGCTTATCCTCCATAAGAAATGCAAAACCCCGGAGGTTATCCGGGGTCTTCGAGTTTAGAAACACTTTACACTCATCAGTCAAAGTGGCGCGTCAAGACCCCGTTCTGTTGTTTGGGACGGCGACGACGCTCACGATGAATTATGGAGTGTACATTTATTATAATCATGGAGTAGAGCATAACCCGTCGTAGAGATTTTTCAATGCTAAAACCATACAAAAGGTCATGTGAAATTGCACAAATCTGTGCGAAGCCACTCTTCAAACGGGTGTTGTCTAAACCCATTGAACAAAGCTACAATTTAGCTACATTACATGATGAGACAAAGAAGGACAGCTACAATGAAAAAAGCGGAGTTATTAATCAAGCGCGACCAGAAAGCTATCCCCCACTTACAGCAGTACGCCCCTGTGTGGATTGTTGATGAAGTCATCATCGAAGAAGAAGACGCGGTGCAGTTTAATGTGGTCTTCCGTCATAATCTGTATCAATGGGTTAATCGACGTTACCGTTATGATGGCTTTAACGATGTGCTGTACCATAAAGGGCAACAGGTCATTGCGGAGGATGACGCGACTGAATTACAAGTGAATGAGCCATACATCAGCACCACTGTTGCAGATACTCCCAACGCCTATGGCGGTTAGCTGGGTAAACGCTTATGCATAATTGCATCAAAGGCCGCTAGCAGACGATCAGTAATGATAGACCATTGATACTGTTGGGCAAACAGTGTTGCATTTTTGCCCAACATCTGCCGTTTATCTGGCTCGGTGATCAATGTCAGCATTCGTTTAGCTAACGAGCGTGGGTCACGCACGGGCACATGAAACCCTGTTTCGCCATTTTTAATCAGGAATGCCAGGCCGCCAACCTCTGAGGCGATAACTGGTGTACCGACAGCCATTGCTTCTAATGCGACCATACCAAAAGATTCATAATCTGATGGCAGGATAACTGCCGTAGCCGCCGCATAGTAAATAGGCAAGGTCTGGTGATCTTTTGCTCCTAAGAAAAGGATAACATCATCTAAGCCAAGCTCTGTTACGGTCTGCCGTAAATGTGCCAGTTCTTTATCCGCCGGGTCGCCTGGATTGCCCCCGATGATTGCTAATTGCATAACGGAGAGCAATTCCACACATCCCGTCTTGATAATGTCAATCGCTTCGATGATGGTATCCACTGCTTTGAGCGGCTCGATGCGTCCTACGAATAAGAACAGTGATTTTTCCGCATCAAAACCAAGTGATTTTCGTGCATCTTTCTGTGGAGTAGGGGCGAACTGTTGAGAATCCACGCCGGGCGGGATAATGATTATCTTGCGACGGTCAGCACGGTATAGCCACAATAATTGCGATTGTTCTGCTTCCGTCGCGGCAACGATTCCATCAGCCCACTGCACGATGCGCGTTTCATTTGCGATGCGCTCATCTGGCAAACTGGTATCCCCTGCCCCAATACGTTTCTTCATCTCACCCAAAGTATGAAACATCTGGATAAAGGGTATACCCCACACTTCCTTGAGCTTATTCCCTACCCATCCACTGAGCCAATAGTGGCTGTAAACAATGGGGTACGCGATGTTGAATTTTGTCGTATAAGCGATGACAGAAGCGGCAAATTCCGACAAATAAGGGTAAATATCATCGGGGTCTAACACGGCTATCGGCCCGGATTTAACATGCACCACATTGATATTGCCCCCTAGAGATTGATCAATATATGGCTGTTGATGAGAGACTCGCCGCGTAAAGACATCAACTGTTATACCCCGCGCGGCTAGTTCTCGTGCAACTTCCCGGACGTAAACGTTCATACCGCCTGTTTTCTTCCCGCCAAGTGATGCTAAGGGACTGGCATGTACGCTAATAATGGCTATGCGTGTTAATCCCAATATCTGGCCTCCACATTTAAAAAGATACAGTTATCCGATAAAGGATTGTGTCCTTACCACCCATGTTGTATTTATAAGTCTCATCGCCACGCAGAAAGTCAAAGACGGCGTATTTTTCGTCAATTGCGCGTTGAATGTTGTTTGCCAGTAGCACAATGCCCGGACTTAAATGGCTGAAGTTATCTAATGCCAAGCCGGAGTTATATACCAATATGCGGTTGTTATAATCAAAATTGAGATAAGCCGCCGCGTCCTGACCGTCTACCGTCAGGAAGTTGAGTTGTAGCCAGTTTTTTTGCATCGCCAGCGTCACAAAATGCTTGAAGAACGTAACATGCTGTTCATCTTGCAAAAAAACAGCTTTTTGCGGATCACTGGCGGCCATCAAACGTGTAAAACGTTCCATCATGTCATCCAAGTTATGGGATGCATCCACCGTAAACCATTCAATCTGTTCTTCTGTGCCTAATGCCCGGCGCATCTTGCGTCGTAACTCATGGCGTTGTTTTTTATCCAGCAGAGCTAAATAACCATCCCAGCTATCCGGTAGCTCAATCAAGGGGCAAACTTCGTGTTGAAGGACTTCAACAACCGCGCCTAATGACTGCAAACAATCCACTAACTGGCTTATTGTGGACGAATTAGCGGGGATATTCACTAGGTCAAGTTGATATTGGTTTTGTTGAAAGTGGTGTGCATAAGCCTGAAAAACTGCGGAAAGCATGTCTTTGTCAACAATAAAATCCAGATAATCGGTTACATCCTTGCCGCCTACGATGCAATGGACGCCATCAACTTCATATAAAGGGGCAAGGCCAACCAACTGACCCGTTTCATCCCGACATGCTACGATACACAAGTCGCCGGGTTGGTAAACTTGCCACCAAGTCGCTTGCCATTCCCAAGTCAAAAAAATGTCGTCGGCTTCACTACGGTGGAGCAAGTCGTCCCACTCTGGCTGTAAACCCTCGAATGTGTTGTGGATTTGAATTTGCAAGCGCACTTCCGTTCTTGTGAGTAAATTCATCAATGCCTCTAATCATATAAGGGTTACATCAACGCAAGATTAGACGTTGTGAGGATGCAGAAACACACGTCTTATTTTCTTCAGCTTCAACTCAATTTTTGTCTGGCTTAAAAGCACGCTGAGGTTCGCGCCGTCCCCATATCCATTTATCTGTCAAAATACGGATAGCCATATCTGCTTCAATGGTGATTTGACACGATAAACGAGGATAACCAAAGCGTGAGCCAATAAGATCATGCCAATGTTGCGGAGACGGCTCTCCGTTTTCAATCCAAACGCCACAAGTCGCACATAACCCGCGCCCGCCACAATTCAAGCGTTTTGTGACTGTGGCATAAGGCGTAAAGCCGTTTTCCAACAATACCTGACGCAGATTTGCACCGTGATTAACACGGACAGTATGGGTGTTTTTGTCCAGAAAAATTGTTACGGTATGGGTTTGTCGCATAATTTTAGCCTTTATACGAAATTATGGCCTGCTGGATTCAGCATCCACTGAGGTTGCCGTGAGTGTACGGTTATAGTCTAGTGTGCCAAAATCGGCGTTAAGTAACCATCACGATAAAGTTCCTCAACACGATTAGCGGCTATACCTACCTGCTCCGCTTGAGACAGTGTAAATCCTTGCGGATACTTGTCAAACAACGGGTAGAAATCCGTCAAATCACGGTAATTCGCGTAAAAGTCATGGTAGATGCCACGTTCACCACGATAACACCAGTAAGGCAACTTGTAGCGCGTTGTAGCATCCAACGGATGATAGTGGTAGGCCATCGGTTGTGCCTTCTTCGCATTGAAGATGACATCTGCATAACGTTGGAGTTGACCCTGCACATTGTAATGCGTTTGCAGATAGTCCAAAGTTTGTGGGGATGTTCGTATATTATTGTGAATAATATCTGCGGTGATTTGAGCGGCAGATTGCAAATCCCCATAATCCACTTTATGGATTAATTTGTCTGGTAAAAGCTCCCGATGGGTAGAAATCCGTGCGACAACCGATGGGGTTCCGCATCCTAGAGATTCATATACGGAATTACCAAAAGATTCCGGGAAGTAACCCAACGAAAGGGTTGCACGTCCCATACTATAATATTGCGGCATAAGATGTTGCGGGATCCAGCCATGAAACACGAAGTTATCGTGCAAATTGCGTTTGTCGATAAAATCTTCAATCTCAGCATAAAAATCACGCAGTTCCGGTGTTAGCTGAGAATCCATCCATTTAGGAGCCAGTGCAACGACATCACTGATGCCATGTTGATGCACCAATAAATCAACTAGGGCAATTGTCTGGCGAATGCCTTTCGACTCCTCTGGTCGATGTGGATGCAATACCAACGGACGACTGACATCCACTGAGATATAATCCAGTATTTCATCTGGCGGTGTCGGTTTAAATGTTTCCCAGTCAATGCCATTATGGATAACTTCTATCCGGTTATCTAATTCTGGGAAGAACCGCCCAACGGTGCTGAGATAATACTGTCGAGAATATTCCGAAATAAGAATGAGTTTATCTCCTCTAAACTGAAAACTACCGAGCAAGGTTTCCGGGTAAATGTTATCACGCAGAGAGACCACTGTCGGCACATTGTCATACACGAACGGAAATAGAAACTCGCCGTCGTGCATGTAAAAACGGTCAGCTTTCGCGATAAAATCCCCAACATCCTGAATCATGGCCGCCATGTCGTGGGCGGGGATCGCATAAGGTTGCGGAAATGGTTGTTTAAAGCGCAGAATGGGGTAAATGGTAGCGTTGTCGTGCCACTTGAACACCTCATTCGAGTCTGTGATGCGGGCACACAAAATTGAAACATCATGCCCTAGTGTGGACAGATAAATAGCCAATGACTTTAAATGCTTGGATGCCCCACCTGTAATTTGTGTGGGGAAAAGTGGGTTAATCGAAAACATAACGATATGCATGATGTTTTCCGTTCTTGTGGTATGTATCAAAGTGAAGTAATGATGCAAAAGAATCTAGCGCGTGGATAAAGGATAAGCAACTGATGAGCCACCCATTGATAGACCAATTTATCACATTCATTTATGTGCAGGATTTAACCCGTTCAACGGTGTTTTATGAGGATGTATTGGGGTTGAAGCTATGGATCGACCAAACCACCTGCCGCGTCTATAAAATTTCATCTGGTGGTTGCATAGGCTTGTGCCAAAGTAGCGAAAGCTCTAAGGGGCGCACCGTATTACAGCCGAACAATCTTATTTTGACATTCGTTACACAGCATGTTGATGAATTTTATGTCATGTTTCAGGCACAAGGCGTCAGTATAGAACACCCACCGCAGATAAACGAACAATATCGTATTTATCATTTTTTCCTGAAAGACCCTGATGGATACCTGATTGAAATTCAAAAATTTTTGCATCCAACAGATTAGAGGTCTATTACATCGCTGGTCAATCCTTAACGCTTAAACTTATAATGGTCAGATATGTCGTTATTCTCCGATAGGTAAAGAATCCCATGATGGATTTACCCTTATTCCCATTAAACCTTGTACTGTTTCCTGGTATGCCTTTAAACCTGCATATCTTCGAGGAACGTTACAAAGTGATGATTAACCAATGTATTGATGAGCGCACACCGTTCGGCGTTGTATTGATTGCCAACGAACAACTTGATACTTCAGCCAATGCGGAACCTCATTACATCGGCTGTACGGCGCAAATCGTGCAGGTTCAGCCTTTACCAGAGGGCAAAATGAATATTACAGCCGTAGGAAAAGACCGTTTTCAGGTACAGTCACTGCAATATGACAAGCCATATCTTTCTGGTCAGGTAGAAATGTTCCCGCTAACAGCAGATAACACGACACAAATTAGGCACGACACATCCTACCTGCGTCAGCGCCTCATACGCTACCTAGCCGTGCTACAGCGTACCAAGCAGATGCAATTCCAGACATCAAACCTGCCCACAGACCCAGCCGCGCTTGCTTATCTGGCGGCGGTGCTTCTGCAAGTAGACCCGCAGGAAAAACAGCCGCTTTTGGCGATCCCTAACCTTGATGAATTAGTCACCTCCTTGCTAGAGATTTATCGGTATGAAGTTGCGTTGCTGGAAACATTGATTAACCCGCCCGAAGATATTGATTTTAGGGGTATTTTTTCACTGAATTAGGGTGCAAAACAAACATAGAAAGGTGCAAAGCCAAGATGCACGAGCAATTGCGCGAATACATTACTTCCGAACTTATGCGCGACCCGGGCTATCCGTTAGCGGACGACGAAGAGCTTATCTCCGGTGGGCTTATCGACTCATTTTCGTTGGTGAACCTTCAGCTATTTATCGAGGATAAATTCGGTGTGCGTATTCCAGACATAGACATGACAGCAGACACAGCCAATACAATTAACGATGTTGTGCGCCTCATTGAAGCTACAGGACAATACGGGCAATAGTGGAAAATGACCATTCGCTTAATAGCGCGGCATTTTTAGCATACATTCCGCTAAAATAAGAGCAAATCCGTTTATCTGCACAAGAAAGCTGTTTCATGTCTCAAACACGCTTTAATACGCTACTGGAAGAAATCGGTAAGCGCCATCAAAAAATTCAG
>DAIMZF010000116.1:0-10648 GCA_036734085.1 Aggregatilineales bacterium | reverse complement strand
TACGACGACCCGGGTTAGCACCTTCCGGCACCAACCAGACACGGTTTGTGTCACTTCCTAGACGGATGTTATTCAGGTTTACCTGATAACGTTGCCACGCATTATTGCGTATTACCGCAGTCGTCGCACTGTTCCAGCCGTTTGATATCAAGCTATTGTTCTGGTTACTTTCGCGCACATCATACCATTGACTCCAGCCCCAATTCTGTTCGTAACATTGTGGACGCGGGTTGCCCGCAGGCCCAGCACAACGATTGTTGCTGTTCATATGGTTGAGCATATTGCCGCCTACATCACCCGGGCGCAACTCGTAAGAGATTTGCACACGCATTTTATCCGCCGAGCCAATGTGGGTACGCGACCAGAAGTAAAGCGTTGGGTTCAAAGACGCAGGGGTTTCTTGCAAGTCGATGATGCGTGCCAGTTCCAGGACACTGTAAGTCTGGACACGGGTATTTACAACAGGGTTCGCCCCGCCGGGAGCATTCGTCTGGATTTGCGGCGAAACGCCAATGCTATCGTGGAAGGACGCAATACCACTTTGGCGCTCCCATGTGACCCGTCGCCAATCCCCCCCTAAACGCCACATGGTCGCCCAGTTAGGCATATCCGGGCTAGCCAGGAAGGTAGAGCCATCGCCCCCCTCCCACAAGCGGTGGGAAGTCTCGCTATATTCCTGCAGACGCACATCATCAACATACCAGAATGAAGTATCCGTCGGATTCTGTACACGGAATCGGATGATAATATCGTCATTGGTGAAAGGCGCAGTCGCCGGTGCGGGCAATTGATCCATGACCGACCTTAGGCTGATTTCTACAAATTCCCACGCCATGTTAACCTGTGACGGTCTATTGTTAACGTTAGGTACATGATTCGCGCCGGAGATGTATGTCCACAAAGACTTCCAATCGGTCTCGGTTTCGTTAATCCTGCGCCATTCCACATGCAGGTTAACACCCTCCGGTAGCTGGCGCTTTTGCCAGAACGTGAGATATGGATCTTGCGCGGCACCCCCCGTATTGCTCTGTAAGTCTTGTGATGGGCGCGGGGTGTCATTGTTCATGTCGAAGGCATACACGGTTGCAAAGTAGGCGCCTTCTTCGGTAGCGGCACTCATCGGCTGATGAGCGAAAGAGTGACCGCCGGAATAAGCCTGCTCATTCGTGCGCCGCCAGTTGCTTCCAATTAAGACCCAGTTTGCCGTACCGGATTCCGCATTATCGAAGAATGGATAATCCAGGAAACGCGCACGGTCTTCACGATGTAGCTTGATGTTATCAATCCACCATCCACCACCTTGCACCGCATTGGCACGGTGGACAAGCATCGCAAAACGCAGTTGGTAAATTGTCTCTGGGATGTATTGCAGAGTTACATCAATCGGCGTGAGTGGGCGTGCCCCTGTCAGCAAGCTGTTATTGGTGTTTTGCTGTACATCTACCAGACGGCCTGCGGGTTCTGCGGGATTTAAACCGGGAACAACCGTCCATTCGCCGCCGGGCGCACGATACTGCACCTCAAGGCCAACATAAGCGCCGATGTCATAATGATGCCAGAAACTCAGCATCGGTGGGCCTTCATCGCCGTCCTGGTCAACGGTGGACAACTCAACATCAATTGTCGGGCGCAGTTGCACGTAATGAATACGCATATCCTGGTCGCGCCGTTGGGTAGAAGGTAGCGGCAATTCTGGCGATTCGCTCAGCTTAGTGTAAAGTGCATTGGGGTTTAATTCCCAAGAACAGCACCCACCGGCGCTAACCCCCACACTCGGTGCGGTGTTGGCGCTCGTCAGTGCCCATTGGCCTGTTGTAGTAAAGTAATTGCGCTGATTGGTGTCATTGAGTAAAAATTCAGTGTCCAGGCCGATTGTTGCCCCATATGGCCCCATCGCGGCATCAACAACTTCAATATCATCCACTAACCAGAGCGCGTTACCTTCCGCGCCATTAAAGAAGCCAAAACGGAAAGTTAGGTTTCTACCGGCTAGATTGAGCGTCTGTTGTGCGCCGAGTGTGCCATCAGGATTCACGCGGAAGCCAGTTAATGATGTCAAATCATACTCGCGGCGTGTCCAGTTATAATTGAGTGTTTGACCACCATGAACAGCCACACGATACCAAACCACATTGTCACGATCCAGCACATTGGGGCTTGTGACTGGATCAACGGGCACATATTCAGCAACATCAAACCATGCGGCCTGTTGGTTGCCAAGATCCCACACATCCCAGAATGCGAATTGCGGGCTGGTAAGTGTCGGCAGAACCCTGACATAACCACGTAATTCTAAGTAGCAGATGGTGTTTCTGCCCGCTTCGCCCGCACGCTGATCCCATAGGCGGGTGAGCGTGTTGGCATCATTCGTGGAACGTAACCCCCAGTTACAACGGGAATTTGCCGTAATCTGATCATCAGGATTTTGCGATGCGGTTACATCAAAATTAAGTGTAGCCGCGCCACCAATCTGGCGATAATCTACTTGAAAGCGATATCTTGTATCTGGAGACAAAGCATAAGAAAGTGATGTAGCGGACGGCCCGACCGAAGCCCAGTCATTGATGATCAAACACGTAACAGGGCAAGTTGCCGCATTTTCGTAAGTTGTATCATCAATTGCGGGGAATATCCAAAGCCTTGCGCCATCGTTAGCGCTTAGGCTGAACTGCAACGAAAGCGGCGTCGGGGAGACTGGCACATAAACCTCCCGCGTGAAGCGGATGGAGTAATTGCTATTCGCCCAACCGGAGACAGGAGCTACAGCATCATTCGCCCAATTATTGTAAGCTGGATCCGGGAACTTCAGCACACGTCGGGCGGCATCGCCATAATGCACAGAGTTAAAGGCTTCCAATTCAGGTGCGCCAGATAAATCAAGATTCTGGAAGTACTCTCCGCGCCAGTCGGAATACCCCAAAAATGGCGGATCGCCTAAACGATACCACTGTGGATTATCGGAGCTATCACGCCATGGGGCTTGATGCACAATATCCTGTGGTGTCGCAGTAGGCACCGGCGTATCAACGCCCGGCGGGAAGGGATTACCAGGGTCGATAGGGTCGCCCGGGTTACCACTGACGGGAATTTCCGTAGGGGTTGCACTAGGCGGTGCTAGTGTCCGTGTTGGCAGGCGTCGTTGCTCCGGCGGATTTTCCGCAACCCACGTCACCGTGAGCCAAAAATCTACCGGGCCGCCCCCTACACGTTCTTCGGGTTCTTCACCCAGTAAGCTATAAACGGTGCGCCCAAATGCGTCACTAATGGCTGGCCCAGTAAGCGCCAAAGCTGTGCCAAATGTCAAAGCGACTAACGCTAGAATGAGAACATATTCTACCAGCGCCTGCCCTTGGGCTAAAGCACCGCCCAGACCGGGCGATGATTTATCATGCGAATTTTCGACTTGCACTTGATGATAATCTTTCATGGTTGAGTACCTTCACTCCGGCAACTAAAAGTCGGATGTGTTTTTTACTTGTCTGACCTGATATTATGTTACCCGATTCCAGCAAGGTATAGGACAAATTTTTGTAGGCGAGTTGTTTAAATGCGTTGACAAATCGCACTATCTTAACAAAAGGGGGACAATCTATGACAAAAATCATTGATGGACGGGCTATTGCGGAGCAAATCCGCGCAGACATCCGCCAAGAAGCAATAGATTATAAAGCCAGATTCGGCCACCCTCCAGGACTTGGTGTTATCCTTGCCAGTGAAGACCCGGCATCAGCACAATACGTCCGCATGAAGCGCCGTGCTTGCGAGGCCGTTGGCATTGAATCCGTTGCCCATATCTTCGACTCAACTGTATCACAAGATGACGTTTTTCGTGCAGTACAAAGCCTTAACGAAGACCCGCTCATTCATGGCATATTGGTTCAGTTGCCCCTCTTCCCCTATATTGATGAAGAATTAATTTTGAAAACAGTCCGTATTGATAAAGATGTGGATGGCTTCCACCCTGTGAATATCGGCGCGCTGGGCATGAAAGGCCGTGAACCCCGTTTTAGCCCAGCCACGCCTAGTGGATGTATGGCTTTACTAGAGGCGACAGACACACAAATTAATGGTGCTAATGCGGTGGTTGTCGGCAGAAGCAATATTGTCGGTTTGCCCGTTGCCCTGATGTTGCTAAAAGCAAATGCTACAGTCACCGTCGCGCACAGCCGCACACAAGATTTGCCAGCACTGCTGAAAAAAGCGGACATTGTTATCGCCGCTATAGGCATCCCCAACTATATAAAAGGCGAATGGCTAAAGCCCGGCGCGACGGTGATCGACGTAGGCACAAACCGTATTGATGCCCCTGACGATGAACGCGGCTATCGCTTTGTGGGGGATGTCGATTTTGAATCCGCGAATGGTGTGGCGGGGGCAATTACACAAGTCCCTGGCGGGGTCGGGCCATTGACGATTACCATGTTATTGAAGAACACCGTCAAAGCGGCATGGCACATCGCGGAGCAGAAAGCGTAAAAATAATGGGAAGTCTTTTAGTAAAAAACATCCGGCAATTGGTCACGATGAGCGACAGTACAGAGAAAGAAATTCGTGACGGTGTTATTTTCGTCCAGGACGGAGTCATATTATTTGTCGGTGAGACAGTAGATTTGCCGCTAGAGTATCAAGAAGCCGATGAAACGCTTATTTTGGATAAACACATCGTTATTCCCGGATTGGTTAATACACATCACCATATGTCACAGTCGCTTACGCGCGTGGTTGCCCAAACCTATGAGCTATTCGGCTGGCTGACATCACTCTACCCCATCTGGCAGAATATGACGGGCGAGATGATTTACACCTCTGCTAAATTAGCTATGGCAGAACTCATCTTGTCGGGATGCACAACTTCCAGTGACCATCTGTACTTGTACCCTAATGACGTTAAGCTCGACGATACCATCCGCGCCGCGCAGGAAATTGGGATGCGATTTCACCCCACACGCGGATCCATGTCTGTTGGTCAAAGCAAAGGCGGCTTACCGCCGGATAGCATCGTGGAGATGAGCGAAGACGCCATCCTGAAAGATACGATGCGTGTTATTGAGGCATATCATGATCCAGCACGCTACGCTATGATTCGCGTAGGCGTTGCCCCCTGTGCGCCATTTAATGTCTCGCAGGATTTGATGCGCGAATCCGCAAAGTTAGCCCGAAGCTACGGCGTCCGCCTGCACACACACCTTGCGGAAAATTCAAGCGATATTGATTATAGTCTTGCACAATTCGGCATGAGGCCCGGAGATTATATTCAAGACATCGGCTGGGTAGGCGATGATGTGTGGCACGCGCACTGTGTCCAGTTAAATAGTGATGAAATTCAGCTTTTTGCACAAACAGGCACGGGTGTCGCACATTGCCCGTGCTCCAATATGCGTTTAGCTTCCGGCATTGCCCCTGTACGACAGATGCTGGATGCAAACGTCAAGGTTGGGTTGGGGGTAGATGGCAGTGCCTCCAATGATAGCGGGCATCTGCTGAACACAGCCCGAACAGCCATGCTATTACAGCGCATCAACGTCACACCAGACTCAGCGCGTATGTCCGCCCAGGAGATGTTGCACGTTGCAACTCGTGGCGGTGCGGATGTACTAGGGCGCGATGACATCGGGAAGATAGCGCTCCACATGGCGGCGGATTTTGTCGCTTATCGCACAGATAGTATTGCTTTCGCGGGCGCTCAACACGATTTAACGGCGGCGTTGCTCTTCTGCGAATCACAAAATGTCGATGTTTCAGTCATCAATGGGCAAGTTATCGTGCAGGATGGCGTGCTGTTAACGGTGGATTTACCCGTATTAATTGAACAACATAATGGCTATGCCCGTCAGCTAATTGATGGTAAAGATTAGAAATATATCAAAAAAACGGACTGTAGTCCGTTTTAAAAGAAAGATACTCAAACGTACCGTAGTCTGGATTTCAGGACATGGCAAAAGATAGGAGATAACCGCCATGAATGAAACAATCTTAGGACTGCACCACATTACATTAATCAGCAGTGATGCCCAACGCACAGCAGATTTTTACACGCGGGTATTGGGCTTACGATTGGTTAAACGGACGGTCAACTTTGATGATCCGGGCAGTTATCACCTGTACTTCGGGGATGAAGTCGGTAATCCCGGCACGGCTATTACGTTTTTTGAGTGGCCGGATGCCCCCAAAGGACTCATCGGGATTGGCGGCACGCATCATGTCGCATTGCGCGTGAAAGACTATAACGGTCTGCTTAAATGGAAGCGTCGTTTAACAGATTTAGGGCTTAAGGTTAACGGCCCCTATGACCGTCTTTACTTTAAGTCAATCTACTTCAAAGACCCGGACGGGGTAATTCTGGAGATTGCGACAGATGGGCCAGGTTGGGCAATGGATGAAGAACCCGACTCTATCGGGACAGAATTCCGTGCACCACCGGCAGAGATGATAGCCGCTAACCGCGATGAGGAAAGTATCAAGCAGATAACGTGGGAAAACCCGGTAGAAGTCATCACGGATGATATGAGCTTGCTTAAGGGAATGCACCATATCAGTTCGGTTAGCTCAGATATTCGTGCAACACACGCTTTCTACAACGATGTTTTAGGTCTGCGCCGGGTAAAGATGACCGATAATTTTGATGCGCCAGGTTCAGCACACTGGTCTTGGGCAAACCAAAATGCGGATGTTGGTTCAGTCATCACCTATTTTGAGCGCGACCCAAAGAACACTCGCTATGTTCAGATGGGAACAGGGTTGACACACCACTTCGCGTTTGCAGTCGCAGATGAAGATATACAGAAGTACTATCAACGCCGTCTGACGAGTGCGGGGTATCGGGTATCACAAATTCTGGATCGGGATTACTTCAAGAGTATTTACACGAATGATCCCGATGGACATATTGTAGAACTTGCCACTGTTGCGCCAGGCTTCCTGCGGGATGAACCGATAGAAACGCTGGGCACAACGTTACAATTACCCGATTGGTTAGAGTACCGACGCGACTATGCGGAGCAACAACTTAAACCAATTACTGTTGAACAATGGAAGAAACCAGAACCGGAGCAAAGCATATGACAACACATATTCATCAAGGACAGGCCATCGCTACACAAGGCGCCGCATTGGAAGATGCAAAAGCCGCCATGATTATCATCCATGGGCGCGGTGGCACTAACGAACAAGCCCTCAGCCTGACGGACTTTATCCATGTGGAGGGATTCGCGTACCTTGCGCCCCAAGCACGGGATATGACATGGTATCCTAACCCTTTTATCGTGCCACGCGCCCACAACGAACCCCATTTATCATCCGCCCTTAGCGTTGTGGATGGGTTAATCAAGCAAGTGCAGGCGGCAGGCATCCCAACAGAGAAAATTATGCTTTTAGGTTTCTCACAGGGAGCGTGCCTTGTATCGGAATACGCGGCACGGAATCCACAACGCTTTGGCGGGGTGATGGTGTTAAGCGGCGGCCTCATCGGGGCGGAAGCAGAACTGACCGGATATTCCGGCGCGTTGCAGAATACGCCAGTATTTTTGGGGTGTAGTGATGTCGATAGCCATATTCCAGAAGGACGTGTGCAACAATCCGCCGATATACTCAAGGCTCTGGGTGGTGATGTTGAAATGCGTATCTATCCCGGTATGGGGCATACGATCATCCAGGATGAGATTAATTACGTGAAGCACATCATGACGGATGTCCTGAAGTAACAAAACTGGAATGAATTTTCAAGACGCCAGGGTATGAACTTGGCGTCTTTTTGTTTATTTTTTGCTACAATGGCGTTAACAATCATCTCAAATTAGGCACATTTTATGATCTACTGGATGCCACACGCCGAAAGTGAAAATATTCTCAACGGTGATTTAACAACATTGGGCTATAACCAGGCACACAAGGCCGCGCTCTGGTTGCAGGATAAACAGATACGACACATCATCACAAGCACAGATGATGACTCACGGTACACAGAAGCCATCATCCGCCATGTGCTGACAGATACCACCAGCCATGCCGATAGTCACTTAGACATCATCGCCAATACTCCCACACGCGAAGCACTGATAGAACTAGCACGCATGTTGGAAAGCATTACACAAACCACGCTGATTATCACACGGCCTAATTCCATAATGGATTTACTGCCACGCCTGTGCATCAATGCCGCCGCTTTGCAACGGGTAGCCACGCCCCACCCCACGGGTATCATCCTGTTAGAGCGTTATAACGCTGGACGCTACATCTGCCATGCCTGGGATTTGCGCGAACATCTGCAATAAGATACAGTTCCGCATAGATTAGCTATATCTGCCCATAGCTTAAACAGGTGAAAAAACTATGATTGAAAAACTGGCGATTGTCGCAGTTGGCGGTAATTCATTGATTCAAGACCCCAAAGACCCACGCATTGAGCGCCAATGGGAAGCAGTTAAAGAAACTTGCAAGCACATCGCGGATATGATATTAGACGGTTGGCACATTGTCATGACACATGGCAACGGGCCGCAAGTCGGCTTTAACCTACGCCGTGTAGAAATCGCGGCGAAAGAAGGCATTCACACTTTGCCACTCGATGTTATCGTCGCTAACACACAAGGGAGCATCGGCTATATGCTTCAGCAGACACTGGATAACGAACTGCGTCTGCGCGGCATTAACCGGACATGCGCGACTGTCGTCACACAAATGCGCGTTGATGCGGATGACCCCGCCTTCCAGAAGCCTACCAAACCCGTAGGTAGCTTTATGACGGAAGAAGAAGCAAAACATTATGAAACAGAAGGCTGGCAAGTGATGGAAGATGCCGGACGAGGCTGGCGGCGTGTCGTCGCTTCACCCATTCCGCGTGCCGTACAGGAGATTAACGCCATCCAAGCCCTGATGCTGAACGGTTATGTTGTGATTGCCGGCGGCGGTGGCGGCATCCCGGTCGTACGTGATGAAACGGGCAATCTACACGGCGTCAACGCAGTGATTGACAAAGACCGTGCCAGTAGCCTATTGGCGCTCACGCTCAGAGCAGATTTATTCATCATCTCTACCGCAGTGGAAAAAGTTGCGTTGAACTTCGGCAAGCCAAACCAGTTAGAGCTTGATCGCTTGAACCTGGTTGAAGCACACCGCTACATCACAGAAGGACACTTCGCGCCTGGTAGTATGCTCCCCAAAATAGAAGCCGCCGTTGATTTTGTACAGAACGGCGGGCCAAAGGCGCTTATCACTAACCCGGAAAATCTGACAAAAGCCTTGCGAGGTGAAACAGGCACACACATCGTACCAGCTTAAACGAGTTTTACCTCCTCCTTGTGTAAAATATGTGGGCGCTAGAATCCCTTTAGTGCCCGCAAGATAACGTAACCAATCCGCCAAAGGGTGTTTTAATTTATGCAAGAAACGGTCAAGGTCATGCAAAAACCACAATATTCAATTATCACCCCCATCTACAATGAAGAGGGTAACATCGAGCTACTTTATACCCGCATCCGCGATGTTATGGACAGCATCGATGGGCTGTGGGAGCTTATTATGGTGAATGATGGTAGTCGGGATAGCTCGTTTGCACTGATGACGCGCATCGCATTAGAAGACCCGCGTGTGAAGATTATCAACTTTGCGCGGAACTTCGGGCATCAAATCGCGGTGACGGCTGGCATTGACCATGCAGAAGGCCAAGCGGTCATCCTGATTGATGCAGATTTGCAAGACCCGCCGGAGGTCATCGCCGACCTAATCAACAAGTGGAAGGAAGGCTATGAGGTCGTCTATGCTGTGCGGGCAGAGCGGCAAGGCGAAAGCCGATTTAAATTATGGACTGCCAAACTCTTCTACCGTGTCATTTACCGCATCACCGACGTGAAAATTCCACTGGATACAGGCGATTTTCGGTTGATGGATGAAAAAGTCGTCCACGTTTTACGGCATATGCGAGAACACAATCGCTTCATACGCGGGATGACCAGTTGGGTAGGCTTTAAGCAGACTGGTGTAGATTATGTGCGCCATGCTCGCCACGCAGGGGAGACAAAATACCCCTTCCGCAAGATGATTCGTTTCGCTTGGGATGCCATTACAGGGTTTTCTTATTTTCCGTTGCAAGTCATGGTTTACTTCAGTGCTATATTCGGCTTTCTGTCCGTGATGACCATACCCATCATCGCCCTGTTACGCATCACACAAGGGCCAGATTTCTTCGGCGGACAAGCGACAACCATTGTACTTTTACTGATGTTAAGTTCGTTTCAGTTGTTTTTTCTGTTTGTGCTGGGGCAGTATGTCGCCCGTATTTATGATGAAACTCGCGGACGCCCACTATACGTGATTTCCACAACACATAACATGATGGAAAAAATGGAAATCTCCGACAAGGATAAAGATTAGGAAATTGGAGACTGATGAACACATCCAACCATGAAGATGATGTAATGGGTCAGGTGCAGGCTTACCGTGAAAAAGTAGCCGCCTATGAAGCATTACAGGGAGAAATCAACAACTTGCTTTCCAGCTATGGCGGGGGCACAGAGGGAATGAGCCAGGACGATTTGACGCGGTATCGTGCGTTGGCGCGTCAACGTGATGAAACGCTGAATGATATGCGCTGGCTAGAGCAACAACTGTTGGACGATAACGACGCCTGACTTGTTGACATCTATTTTGCTAA